>NZ_JAJSYW010000011.1:0-76816 GCF_036815005.1 Streptomyces sp. IBSBF 2435
CCCCCCCCCCCCCCCCCCCCCCCCCCCCCCCCCCCCCCCCCCCCCCCCCCCCCCCCCCCCCACGGCGAGCTGTGTCCGTGATCCTCGTCCGCACGACAGGCCCTAGACCGACGCCGCTTTCGCGGCCTCCCGGCGTCCGGCGCCGGGCGCCGGGGGCACCTCGACAGGAACGCGGTAGATCAGGTTCAGCAGCGGGCCGGTCATCATCGTGGTGACGACGGCCATCACGACCATCAGCGAGTACAGCGGGCCGTCCAGCAGGCCCAGTTGCTTGCCGACGCCGAGGATCACCAGCTCGGTCAGACCGCGGGTGTTCATCAGCGCGGCGAGTGCGCAGGCCGGCCGGGACGGCAGCCGCAGCAGCCGCGCGGTGAGGTAGGTGCCGCCGAACTTGCCGGCGATCGCGACCGCCAGGATGACGCCCAGCTCACTGGCCTGGGTGCCGCCGAAGTGCCGCAGGTCCACGCCGAGTCCCGCGACCACGAAGTAGACCGGCAGCAGCAGTCCGCTGATCCGGGTGATGTGGTCGGTGATCTCGACGTGGAAGGCCTGCACCGCCTCTCCCTTGGGGGTGACCAGGCCGAAGATGAAGGCGCCGAAGATGAAGTGCAGGCCCATCGCCTCGGTCGCCGCCGCCGACAGCAGGATGCCGACCAGCACCACCAGCACCGCGCTGGGGTTCTGCGGCCGTGTCACGGTGCCGTTGCCGACCAGCCAGCGCAGGAGGGGGCGTATGACGAAGACGATGACGAGCAGGTAGGGGAAGGCCAGGACCAGCCGCCAGTGCTGGCCGCCGTCCGCGGCGACCGCCTGCACCCCGGCGAGTCCGGTCCAGGCCAGCACGTCCACCAGGGCGGCGGCGGCCAGCGCGATACCGCCCAGAGCGGTCCGGGACAGGCCGCGGTCGGCGAGGATCCTGGCCAGCACCGGGAAGGCCGTCACCGAGACCGACAGACCGATGAAGACGATGAAGGTGCCGTGCCGGTGGTTCGCGTGGTCGTGCAGCAGGTAGTAGGCCAGACCGATGCCGAGCGAGAACGGCACCAGCATCGAGCCGAGCGCGGTGCCGGAGGTCAGCCAGCCGCGCCCGCGCAGATGGCGGGCCTCGATCTCCAGGCCGACGGTGAACATGAACAGCGCGACGCCCACATCGGCCATGCCCGTCAGCAGCGGGCGCACTCCGGTCGGGAACAGCGAGTCGACCGCGCCGCCGAGGATCGTGGGACCGAGCAGGATTCCGCCGACGATCTCACCGATCACCACCGGCTGTCCGAACCGGGCGGCGACCCAGCCGAGCCCGCGGGCCACAAGCATGATCAAGGCGAGGTCGGCAAACAGCAACTGCACCTGATGACTGGACATTGCGTGGCCCTCTCAGTTGCCGCCGAGCATCTGGCTTCACCGCACATCGCCACCGCGGAACAACCTTGCCAGTCATTCCACTCAGCACCGGTTGATTGTGCTGGAGTCGGCTATAGAGCGTCTATATTCCGAATGGAAGGCGCTGACCTGCGGATACGCAGGCGACTAGGGGTTCGCGAGCAGGGGGTTGGGGGCCGCGGGCGCACGGGCGGGGCGACCGACTCGTACCAGTCGGCGCAAAACGCCCCCACAGCACAGAACATGACGGGAACCCACCGCGAACTCCGGAATGCACCGCGCTATTTGCACGCCGCTCATCGGCCCGCAATACGCCGTACACGAGAGTTCACGTCCGCTCGGCCGGCCCGGCGTCCGCTCCCCCGGCGGGCGGTCCCCGCATGCGGAAGTGCCTCTCCGTGCTGGCCAGGACGGCGGCGGCCCAGCGCACTCACGACCCGGCGAATCGCGACCGGGAGACGACTTGGGTCGGATAATATGAACACATCCCTCTAGTTGTACGTGACAACTGCATAATGGCGGCGAAACAATCGGGGTGCTCGGTGCAGCTCACGGAGGTGGTAACGCCCGCCGGACCGCACGATGTGCTGGCGTTGGCGATGGACGGCTAGCTCAGGCGGCGCGGCGCGCTCGATCCGTCCCGGGCCGTACCGGGGGCGCCTCTCCCTCGGAGTCGCTGGCGCTCGGCCATCTGGCCTGTCGGCGCCCGCGTACAGCACGAGCTCGGCGCGTACCTGTGCCCGGAGAAGAGCACCGTCAGCCTGCTGGTGGCCGCGATGGCCGAGAAGGGACGGGTCGAGCGCGGCCGCGATCCGCGGAACCGCCGGTTCCAGAAGGTGGCGCTGACCGGGTCGGGGCGGCGGCCGGCCGGATCGCCGAGGCGACGCGGCAGCGCCACGAGCGGTGGCTCGCCGCGCTGAGCCCGGCGGAGCAGCAGGCGCTGGCCGTCGGACTGCCCGCGCTGCTGCGGGCGGTGACCGGCGACACCGGCGCGGACGACGGCCGACCGTGGGCCGGTCAGGTGCCGCGGGCAGGCCGCCCGGGTGGAACTGGCGCCGGCCGAGGACGCGGTCCTCGTGTGCAGACACCGGAAGCACGAACGCCTCGAAGCGACCCTGGCCGCGGTCTTCGGTGCCGCCGGGGCAGTCCTGGCGGAGCAGGTGGCCGGCGGGCGGCTCGTCCTGACCGGCGGCCGGCTGGTGCGGGCGGACCGTGGCGGCTTCGGGAGCGCGGCCACCGGTTCCGTGACCGACACGCTGTGGGAGACGATCAGCGCCGGGAAGGACGAGCCGCGCGCACCGCGGCGGTGGATGCGGGACGCGGTCAAAGCCGAGGCGTACGCCGCGGTGCGCGCCGGCCTCGCGGAGCGCGGTGTGGCGCGGGCCGATCGTGGCCGCTTCCTGCTGGTCTTCCCGGTGACGCGCTGGACGGAGTCCGACCCGGCACCCTGCGCCGCGGTCCGGGAGCGCGTGGCCGAGGCCGTACGCCAGGGGCGCCCCGGCGAACGCCTCACCGTCCTGGCCGTGCTCGCCGACGCGTGCGGCCAGCTCCAGCACCTGCCACCCGAGCTGGACAAGCGGTCCCGCGCGGACCGGGTCGCCGATCTCGCCGCACGGACCTGGCGGGGCGGGGAGACCGCCGCCGCCCTGCTCGCCGTGGCCGCCGCCCTGACCCGGACCGAACACAGTGCGGAAGCGGCGCAGATCGCTGCCGCGAACGGCTGACCTGCACCCCGGGCCGGGCCCGCGCGGGGGTGCGGTCAGCCGCAGCCGACCTGCGGGTCGGTCGTCTCCGCCTTGGCGGCGGTGAGCGGTACGCCCCGCAGGAGCTGGACCATCACCGTCAGGACGCCCGCCGTGACGCACTGGTCGCTGAGGTTGAAGATGCCCGAGTGGCCGATCTGGATGAAGTCCAGGACGGCGCCGCGGCCGAAGCCCGGGGTGCGGAAGATGCGGTCGGAGAGGTTGCCGCCCGCGCCCGCGAAGATCAGGCCGAGGCCGACGGCCCAGCCGGTGGACCGCACCGAGGGCGCCGTGCGGATGATGAAGCCGAGCACGCCGATCGCCAGCACGGTGAAGACCAGCGTCGCGCGCGGCGCGAAGGAGCCGGCGGCCCCCGAATTGCGGTAAGCGGTGAAGGTGACGAGGCCGCCGAGCGCGTGGCTCGGCTGGTGGCCCTCGACCATGACCGCCGCGATCGCCTTGGTGACCTGGTCGAGGGCGAGTCCCGCCGCCGCCGTGATCCACAGCGCGCGCTGCACCGCTCCCCTGCCCGGCATCGGCCGCCTCCTGCGTGTCCATGACCGTACGGCGGCGGAACCGCCGTCCCGTCGAGCGTACGCCCGGCCACCGTCGTCCCCCATCGTGGCAAATTACCCTATATCCCCCCGAACGGCCCTGATGCCGCGGGCGGCGGGCGGGAAGGCTGGTGCGGACGACACCGTCTCCACCTGGAGGTCCCCCATGCCCGACGCGTCCACCAGCCGCCCGCCCGCGGCCCTGTCCGAGGACGAGCTGCGGGCGCTCGACGCCCATTGGCGGGCCGCGAACTATCTCGCGGTGGGCCAGATCTACCTGATGGCCAATCCGCTGCTGACCGAGCCGCTGCGCCCCGAGCACATCAAACCCCGGCTGCTCGGCCACTGGGGCACCTCACCGGGCCTGAACCTCGTGCACACCCATCTCAACCGGGTGATCAAGGCCCGCGACCTGGACGCGATCTGCGTCTGGGGACCCGGACACGGCGGCCCCGCCGTCCTGGCGAACTCCTGGCTGGAGGGCAGCTACTCCGAGACGTATCCGGACGTCAGCCGGGACGCCGAGGGCATGGGCCGGCTGTTCAAGCAGTTCTCCTTCCCCGGCGGCGTCCCCTCGCACGTCGCCCCGGAGACACCCGGCTCGATCCACGAGGGCGGCGAACTGGGCTACGCCCTCTCCCACGCCTACGGCGCCGCCCTCGACAACCCCGGCCTGCTCGTCACCTGCGTCATCGGCGACGGCGAAGCCGAGACCGGACCGCTCGCCACGTCCTGGCACTCCAACACATTCCTCGACCCCGTCCACGACGGCGCCGTCCTGCCCGTCCTCCACCTCAACGGCTACAAGATCGCCAACCCCACCGTCCTGGCCCGCCTCCCCGAAGCCGAACTCGACCAACTCCTCCACGGCTACGGCCACGACCCCATCCACGTCACCGGCCACGACCCCGCCACCGTCCACCGGGCCATGGCCCACGCCATGGACACCGCCCTCGACCGCATCACCGCCCTCCAGAAAGCCGCCCGCACCAACGGCGCCACCCGACGACCGCACTGGCCCATGATCGTGCTGCGCACCCCCAAAGGCTGGACCGGACCCGCCGAGGTCGACGGCCTCCCCGTCGAAGGCACCTGGCGCGCCCACCAGGTGCCACTGTCCGAAGTCCGCGACAACCCGGACCATCTGCGGCAGCTGGAGGAGTGGCTGCACTCCTACCGGCCCGACGAGCTCTTCGATCCCGAAGGCCGTCCCCGCCCGCAGGTCCTCGCCCACGTGCCCGCGGGCAACCGCAGGCTCGGCGCGAACCCGCACACCAACGGCGGACTGCTGCTGCGCGACCTGCCGGTTCCGGCCCTGGAACGCTTCGCCGTCCCCGTCGACAAGCCCGGCACCACCCTGCACGAGCCCACCCGCGTCCTCGGCGACCTGCTCGAACAGGTCATGGCCGACACCGCGGACCGCCGCGACTTCCGCCTGGTCGGCCCCGACGAGACCGCCTCCAACCGCCTCCAGGCCGTCTACGGAGCGACCGGCAAAGCCTGGCAGGCCGAGGTGTTCGACGCCGACGAGAACCTGGACCGGCACGGCCGGGTGATGGAGATCCTCTCCGAACACACCTGCCAGGGCTGGCTGGAGGGCTACCTCCTCACCGGCAGGCACGGCCTGTTCTCCTGCTACGAGGCCTTCGTCCACATCATCGACTCCATGGTCAACCAGCACATCAAATGGCTGCGCACCACCCGCACCCTGCCGTGGCGCCGCCCCATCGCGTCGCTCAACTACCTGCTCACCTCGCACGTCTGGCGCCAGGACCACAACGGCTTCTCCCACCAGGACCCCGGCTTCATCGACCACGTCCTCAACAAGGCCCCCGAAGTCGTCCGGGTCTACCTCCCGCCGGACACCAACACCCTGCTCTCCGTCGCCGAGCACGTGCTGACGTCCAAGGACTACGTGAACGTCGTCGTCGCCGGCAAGCAGCCCAGCTTCGACTGGCTGTCCATGGACGCCGCCCGCGCCCACTGCGCCCGCGGCGCCGGGCTGTGGGAGTGGGCAGGCACCGAGGACGTCCGGCGCGGCCCCGATGTCGTCCTGGCCTGCGCGGGCGACGTCCCCACCCTCGAAGTGCTCGCGGCGGCGCAGCTCCTGCGCCACCACCTGCCCCAACTCGGCGTACGGGTCGTCAACGTGGTCGACCTGGCCCGCCTGCTGCCCAAGGAGGAACACCCGCACGGCATGGCCGACGCCGAATACGACGCGCTGTTCACCCCCGACAAGCCGGTGATCTTCGCCTACCACGGCTACCCCTGGCTCATCCACCGGCTCGCCTACCGCCGCACGGGCCACGCCAACCTGCATGTGCGGGGATACAAGGAGATCGGCACCACCACCACGCCCTTCGACATGGTTCTGCGCAACGACCTGGACCGCTACCGCCTCGTCATGGACGTCATCGACCGCGTCCCCGGCCTGCCCGTCATGGCGGCAGCGGTGCGCCAGCGCATGGAGGAGGTCCGGCTCCGGCACCACGCCTGGATCCGTGAGTACGGCACCGACCTGCCCGAGGTCGCCGACTGGACCTGGCAGGACTGAGCGAGCCCCCGCCCGGCCGGGTCCGGTCCGGTCCGGTCCGGGAGGCGTACCCGGGCGGCGGGGCGCAGGGGCGGGCGCCGGTCAGCCGGGCAGGTCGGCGCGCGGGGCGTCGGCGGCGACCTCGGCGAGCAGCGCGAGAGCCGCGGCGAGCCCGCCGCGGTCGCCGTGCCCGCCCGCGCTCTCACCGAGCGCGGCGAGCACCCGGGCGTGGTCCTCGGCCACCCGGTGGGCCGCGCGCTGGTGCAGGATCCGGCCGCGGGCGGCGAGGTGCAGCAGCACCCGCCGCCGGTCACCGGGGTCGGGCCTGCGGTAGACCAGGTTGTCGGCGACCATCCGGTCCACCAGCTTGGTCAGGCTGGGCGCGGGCATCAACGCGTAGTCGGCGATCTCCGTCATGGGGAGCCCGCCGCCGTCCGCCACCGCGCTCAGCACCCGCCACTGCTCGACCGAGCAGTCCTCGGCCGCGAGCAGCTCCGACAGCCGCGCCACCATGAGGCGTTCTGCGCGGCTCAGGACAAGCGCGAGATCCTGCCCTGGCTGCCGTGCCGGATCCGATGGCATGTTTGCCGGTGTCCTTTCCCAGGTCTACTGTTCGGCCACATTAGAGGTCTCTGCGAGGGCGCCGGGACCGGGTCACCGCTCCTCGTGCCCGCACGGCCCTCCGGAGGTGCCGCATGCTCCCGGAACCGCCGGACTTTCCACCGCCGCACCCCCGCCGCCCTCCCGCGGGCGGCCCGGACGCGCCGCTCACCGTGGCGCTCGTCGTCCCGCTGCACGGCCCCGGCGGCATCCTCGGCCCGTCCTGCGAACTGGCCGCGCAGCTCGCCGCGGAGGAGCTGAACGCCGCCGGCGGGGTCGCGGGCCGACCGGTGCGGCTGGTCCCGGTGGACGGCGCGGGGCCGCCGCACCGGGTGGCCGCGGAGGTCGAGGCGCTGGTGCGGCTCGGCGCGGTGGACGCGGTGGTCGGCTGGCACATCTCGGCGGTGCGCAGAGCGCTCGCGCCCCGTATCGCGCACCTGGTGCCGTACGTATACACCGCGCAGTACGAGGGCGGCGAGCGCACCCCGGGGGTCTTCCTCACCGGGGAGACCGACCGGCGCCATCTGCTGCCCGCCATGCGGCTGCTGGCCGAGGCGACGGGCGTACGGCGCTGGTTCACGGTCGGCAACGACTACGTGTGGCCGCGTGTCACCGCGGGCGCGGCCCGCCGGCACGCGCGGGCATGCGGCGGGCGGACGGTGGGCGAGGCCCTGCTGCCGCTGGGCAGCGCCGACTTCGGTCCCGTGCTGCGGGGGATCGAGCGGGCCGAGGCCGACGCGGTGCTGATGCTGCTGGTCGGCGCGGACGCGGTGCGCTTCAACCGGGCCTTCGCCGCATACGGCCTGCCGGCCCGCTGCCAGCGGCTGAGCACCCATATGGATGAGAACATGCTGCTGGCCAGCGGCGCCGACGGCACCGCCGGACTGTGGGCGGCGGCCGGCTACTTCGAGACGCTGGCCACCGCGGAGAGCCTGGACTTCAGCCGGCGCTTCGCCCGCCGCTTCGGGGTGGACGCGCCGGTCGTGGGGAGCCTGGGCGAGTCCTGCTTCGAGGGGCTGCGGCTGCTCGGCGCGCTGGCCGAGCGGGCGGGCTCGCTCGACGTACGCGCCATGCACGCGGTGCGCGACTCGGTCGGCTACGAGGGTCCGCGCGGCGCCCTGCGGCTGCGCGGCAACCATCTCGACCAGCGGGTGTACCTGGCCAGGGCGGACATCTTCGACTTCGCGGTCGTCGCACAACTGTGAACTCCCTTCCGGGGTTGGCCGACCGGGCGGGGCAACGGCCGTGCGTTGCATGGGCATTGACAGTACCTTCCCCAGGAAATACTTTCTAGGGGAAGCATCTGCCTCCACCGCGGCCTGCCCGCACACCGGCCTCCCGGCCGTACACCGGCGCCGGGGCACGCGCATTCCGGGCGTGCGGCATTCCGGCGCCGCATCGCGGGCGTGCCGTGAATTCAGCCGAGCGGATTACCGCGCTTTCCCTGGGCCGCTTTTCCTTATATCTACGCGCGTCGCCCGCACCCGAATAGACGCGCCGCGCTTTTAAAGCGCCCGACATCACCGAGAAACACACCGGCGGGACTCTTCCAACGCCGCCCAGGACATGTCCCTGGCAGCGGAACGCACCCTGCGGACGGAAGAGGGAGTTCTCGTGACGGACACGGTCGACACACCCGCGCCTCCCGACGGCGCCACCGGTACGACGACCCGGCGCTACAACGGCTGGACGAAGAACACCACGCTGGAGGACTACTCGCTGCGCTACGCGCCCAAGTCCTTCCGCCGCTGGACGCCCTACGTGGTGGCCACCACCGCACTCGGCGGCATCGCCTACCTCGCCGACTTCGCGATCGGCGGCTCCATCGCGATCTCCCATGGATTCAGCAGCGCACTGATCGCAATTCTGGCCGCCGCGGTCACCATCTTCCTCACCGGAATTCCGATCTCGTACTACTCAGCGAAATACTCCATCGACATGGACCTGCTGACCAGGGGCGCCGGTTTCGGTTATCTCGGGTCCACCCTCACGTCCATCATCTACGCCAGCTTCACCTTCATCTTCTTCGCCCTCGAAGGCTCGATCATGGCCCAGGCACTCGATCTGGGCCTGCACATCCCGCTCGCGGTGGGCTATCTGATCTGCGCGCTGATCATCCTGCCGCTGGTCTTCTACGGGATGACCGCGCTGTCGACGATGCAGGTGTGGACCCAGCCGGTCTGGCTGGTCCTGATGGTGGCACCCTTCGTGTCGATCGCGATCCAGGACCCGCACGCCTTCTCGCGGTTCACGCACTTCGCGGGCAACTCGCCGACCGGTTCCTCGGTCAGCCTGCTCGGGGTGGGCGCCGGCGCCGGTGTGGCGCTGTCGCTGATCGCGCAGATCGGCGAGCAGGTGGACTACCTGCGCTTCATGCCGGACAAGACCCCGGAGAACAGCCGCAGATGGTGGAGCGCGGTGCTCGCGGCCGGTCCCGGCTGGGTGGTGCTCGGCGCGGCCAAGCAGATCGGCGGCGCCTTCCTGGCCTTCTACATCGCCGGGCACATCGGCCTGGCCAAGGCCAACGAGCCGATCCAGCAGTACGTCTCCGGTATCCACACCTTCGCCGCGCCGGTCGCGCTCGGCCTGGCCACCTTCTTCGTGATCCTCTCGCAGATCAAGATCAACACGACCAACGCCTACTCGGGTTCGCTGTCCTGGTCGAACTTCTTCTCCCGGCTGACCCACCGGCACCCCGGCCGGGTCGTCTACATCTTCCTCAACGTCGGTATCGCGCTGGCCCTGATGGAGGGCGGCGTCTTCGGCTTCCTCAACACCGTGCTCGGCTTCTACTCCAATGTCGCCATCGCCTGGATCGGCGCGGTCGTCGCCGACCTGGTGATCAACAAGCCGCTGAAGCTCAGCCCGTCCTACATCGAGTTCAAGCGGGCGCACCTGTACAACTTCAACCCGGTGGGCTTCGGTTCGATGCTGGTGGCGTCCGCGGTGTCCATCGCCGCGTACTTCCACGCCTTCGGCGCCTACGGCAAGGCGTTCTCGCCGTTCATCGCGCTGGTCGTGGCGATGGTGCTGTCGCCGCTGCTCGCGGTGGCCACCAAGGGCCGCTACTACATCGCGCGGACCGACGACCAGCCCGAGCCGCTGTTCCGGGAGGACGGCCTGCTGTCGGCGGCGACCTTGACCTGCGTGGTCTGCGCCGAGGACTTCGAGCGTCCCGACATCGCGGGCTGCCCCTTCCACAGCGGGGCGATCTGCTCGCTGTGCTGCAGCCTGGACAAGGACTGCCACGACGCCTGCAAACCCGCCGCGCGCGGGGCCGGCGGTCCGGTCGACCTCGGGATGCCGACGACCGCCGCCGGATGACGCCTCGGCACAGCAACGGCGAAGTGCCGGTCCGCGGACAGTCCGCGGGCCGGCACTTTCGTTGCGTCACGGGTCTTTACGCCGTCGCCATGCATGGTCTAGAACGACAGTCATCCGATGTTACGTCAGTCCGGCGCCCAGTTTCCGCACGCCACAGAGGAGCGATACAGAGAAGCAGGCGCATTCATCGGACTACTGCGTCAACGCCGTTGACTGAGAGCCGTATCGCCCTGGAGGGCATCGTGCAGAAATTCCCCCGCCGTATCCGGCGGGTTCCGTACAGACGGGCCGTCGCGCTCTGCTCGGCGGTGCTCACCGCCCTCGCGGGCGCCGCCGTGGCCGACGCGGGCACGGCCGCCGCAGCCGCGGGACCGACCACCGCCTGGCAGCACGGAGACTTCAAGCTCGACCCGACAGGGGTCGTCAGCCGCTCCGACCTCGTGCTCGGCTCGCCCAACACCGACCCCACCGCCTCCATGCCGCTGGGCAACGGATCGCTCGGCGTGTCGGCCTGGGCGGCCGGCGGCTTCACCGCCCAGCTCAACCGCTCCGACACCATGCCCGACCGCAAGTCGCCGGGCCAGCTCAACATCCCCGGCCTGTCGGTCATCTCGCACGCCGCCGACTTCAAGGGACAGCTCGACCTCACCAACGGTGTGCTGCGCGAGTCCGGCGGCGGCATGTCGATGAAGGCCTGGGTCGCGGCCGGCAAGGACGAGCTGATCGTCGACGTCTCGGGCGCCGACCCCGGCGTGCCCCAGACCGCCAGCATCAACCTGTGGTCGCCCCGCAAGCCCGCCGCCGCCGTGTCCGGCACCGTCGGCACCCTCGCCGAGACCTGGGCCGACGGCGGCCCGCCGATCGGCAGCGGGCGGATCTTCGGCTCGCTCGCCGCCATCACCGCGGGCGGGCGCCGGGTGAGCACCACCGTCACGAGCCCGACCCAGGTCCAGATCGGCTTCACCCCGCATGCCGACGGCACCTTCCGGGTCGTCGTCGCCTCCCCCGGCTGGACCGGCGGCAACGCCGCCAGGACCGCTGCCAAGGTGATCGGCCAGGACGCGACGGCGCCCGTGCGGAGCCTGCTGTCCGCGCAGGACCGCTGGTGGGACGGCTTCTGGTCGCATTCGGGCCTGATCGCGATGAGTTCGGCGGACGGCAGCGCCGAGTACATCGAGAATCTGCGCACGCTGTACCTCTACGAAGAGGCGGCGTCCATGAAGAAGGGCATCTACCCGGGCAGCCAGGCCGGCGAGGCCGACATGTTCGCCTGGAACAAGGACACCCAGACGTGGACGCCGTCCGCGTACTGGCTGTGGAATCTGCGCACCCAGATCGCGGCGAACATGAGCTCGGGCAACTACCGGCTCAACACGCCGATCTTCGACATGTACGCGGACGACCTGCCCGCGATCGAGGCGTGGACGAAGCAGCAGATGGGCGGGCGCCCCGGCTCCTGCGTGTCGGAGACCATGCGCTTCAACGGCAACGGCATCTCCCCCGGCGTCGGTGAGAACGGCTCGTGCAGCGAGCCCGGCAGCCCCAACTGGAACGCCCTGGACATCTCCTCGGGACCGGAGGTCGCCCTCTACATGTGGCAGCAGTACCAGGCCACCGGCGACAGGGCCGCGCTCAAGCGGTACTGGCCGTTCATCAAGTCGGTCACCGAATTCCAGCTCGCCTACCAGACCACTGGCGCCGACGGGCTGCTGCACGCCAACGCCAACGCGCACGAGACCCAGTGGGCGGTCCAGGACCCGACCACCGACATCGCGCTGGACCGCGCGGTCTTCCCGGTGATCGGTCAGATCGCCCACCTGCTCGGCACCGACCGCGGCGCCGACAAGAGCCTGGTGACCCGGGTCGCCGCCGCCGCGAAGAAGATCCCGCCCTACCCGCGGACCGACCAGGCCACCCGCAGCCTGCTGCTCAACCCCGGCTACACCGAGGCCGAGACCGCCGCGGCGGACGCCACCGGCACGGACATGATCGCGATCTCCTACCAGCCGGCCGCCGAGCGCAGGAACGGCGAGAACATCGAGCTGGAGCCGCTGTGGCCCTGGAACACCATCAGTGACCAGGACGCCGGCCTCTTCTCGCTGGCGCAGCGCAGCTACACCCACCGGCCCAACAAGGGCGGCAACGACTGGTCGATGGACGCCATCGACGCGGCCCGGCTGCAGGATCCCGCCGAGGTCCGCAGCAACCTGATCTCCCTGACCGAGGGACACCAGGTCTACCCCAACGGCTTCGCCGACCTCGGCAATTCGGTCGGCTACCAGCCCTACATCGAGCAGGAGTCCGGCGCAGCGACCGCGGTCGGCGAGGCACTCGCGCAGGACTACGACGGCATCGTCCGCTTCGCGCCGGCCTGGCCGGCCGAATGGGACGGCGCGGGCAGCGTGTACATCCAGGGCGGCAGCAAGGTCGACGTCCAGGTGCAGGGCGGCCGACTGGTCACCGCGGCGATCGAGGCCGGCACCTCGGGCACGCTGCGGGTGAAGAACCCGTGGCCCGGTCAGCGCACCGAGGTCGTGGACGGCAGGACCGGCCGCGTCGTCGTCAGGGGCGGCACCGCCGGCCTGCTGAACGTGCCCGTCAGGGCCGGCTCGTCCTACCTGGTGCAGCAGGTCGCCGCGCCCACCGCCGGCCTGCGCTTCGCGCGGGTCACCGGCAGCGCGCCGACCGCCGCCCGGCACCTGGGCGGCGTACAGCTCGGCCTCGACGCGACCGCGCGGTCCGGCAGCGCCACCGTCGGCACCGTGCTCGGCGGCGTCAACCAGGACTTCGGCCTCGCCCAGACCGACTACGCGGGCTCCGCAGGCGCCGTCACCACGGCCGGCGACGTGGCCGGGCTGACCGCCCGCACCACGGGCAGCTCCCCGGGCGGCAGCGACATGTACTTCGACATCGGCGACGACGTGGCCGCGACCGGGTCCTACGGCGCCAAGGTGGCGGTGTCGTACTTCGACCAGGGCACCGGCTCGCTGTCGGTGCAGTACGACGCGGGCGCCAAGGACCGCTACCGCCGGGCGGGCAGCATCGCGCTGACCGGCAGCAGGACCTGGAAGACCGCCGAGGTGACGCTCAGCGGCGCCTGGTTCGGCGGTCTGCAGAACGCGGGCGCCGACCTGCGGCTGCACTCGGCCTCCGGCCCGGTCACCGTGCACAGCGTGGGCCTGACGGTGACCGGCGCCTGGGTGCCTGACCGGCACGCCTTCCCGCCGGCCCCGGTGATCACCACTCCGCGCGGCGGCGCCACCGTCAAGCTCGCCTCCGCCGTGTCCGGTACGGCGATCCCCGACGGCACGGTGACCGTGCGTGAGGCGTCCGGGGTGCTGTGCACCGCCACCGCTGACGACAGCGGCGCCTGGAGCTGCGCCCCCGAGGGCGGCTTCACACCGGGGCGGCAGACCGCCACCGCGACGGTCGCCGACCGGAGCGGCATGGTCGGCGACGCCTCGGCCGGGGTCGCCTTCGACGCCTCCGACCTGCCGCCCGGCACCGCCGTGGTCGGCTCGGTCGTCGGCGCCACCGACCACGCGTACGGGATGAGCGAGGACGAGCGGCCCTCGGGCGGCTTCGACGGCCCGACGACCGCCTCGGTCATCGAGGGCCTGTCGGCGCGTACCAGCACCCAGAGCAACATCTACTTCGACATCGACGACTCGGTCGCGCACGCCGGCGCCTACGCGGCGACCTTCACCGTCTCCTACTACGACCAGGGCACGGGCTCCTTCTCCGTGCAGTACGACAACGGCGGCTCCGACCCGTACAAGTCGACCGCCGGGATCACGCTCACCGGCACCAACACCTGGAAGACCGCGACCGTGAGCGCCACCGACGCCTACTTCGGCGGCCAGCAGCACTCGGCGGCGGACTTCCGGCTGCGCAACGGCGGCGGCCAGGTGACGGTGCACAGCGTCGCGGTGAGGATCAGCGGTGACGGCGTCCCGAACGTCACCGGCTTCGCGCCGCCGGTGGCGATCACCTCGCCCGCGGCGGGCGACACCGTCGGCGCTGCTCCGGCCGTCTCCGGCACCGCGGAGCCCGGCGCGAAGGTGACCGTGACGTCCGACGGCGCGCCGCTGTGCACGGCCGCCGTTTCCGACAGCGGCGGCTGGACCTGCACCGGGTCCGGCGCGCTCGCCGCCGGGCCGCATGCGATCGAGGCCACCGCGGACGACCCGACCGGCACCCCCGCACTGCCGGCCACGGTGGCGGTGACCACGGCGTAACACCGGCGCGCACGGGAGCGGCCCGGCCGAACAGCCGGGCCGCTCCCGTGCGTTGGGCGGGGGGACCTACGCGAAGCCGGCGATGCCGCGCGGGGTGTAGTGCTCCTCCAGGCGCTTGCACTCGCCGTCGCCCAACCGCAGACCGACCGACGCGACGGCGTCGTCCAGGTGCTGCGGCCTGGTCGCGCCGACGATCGGCGCGCTCACGGACGGCTGGCGCAGCAGCCAGGCCAGCGCGACCTGGGCGCGGGTGACACCGCGCTCCTCGGCGATCACCGCGACGGCGTCCACGATATGCCGGTCGGTGTCCTGGTAGAGGGTCTTGCCGAACTCGTCGGTCTCGCTGCGCGCACTGGTGGTGTCCCAGGCCCGGGTGAGCCGGCCGCGGGCCAGCGGGCTCCACGGGATGACCCCGACGCCCTGGTCGGCGCACAGCGGCAGCATCTCCCGCTCCTCCTCGCGGTAGAGCAGGTTGTAGTGGTTCTGCATGCTGATGAAGCGGGTCCAGCCGTGCTGCTCGGCGACGTACTGCGCCTTGGAGAACTGCCACGCGTACATCGAACTCGCCCCGATGTAGCGGGCCTTGCCGGCCTTCACCACGTCGTGCAGAGCCTCCATGGTCTCCTCGACCGGGGTCGTCGGGTCCCAGCGGTGAATCTGGTAGAGGTCGACGTAGTCGGTGCCCAGCCGGCGCAGGCTGTGGTCGATCTCGGTCATGATCGCCTTGCGGGACAGCCCGCCGCCGTTGGCGCCCTGCCGCATCCGGCCGTGCACCTTGGTGGCCAGCACGATCTCGTCGCGGCGGGCGAAGTCGGCCAGCGCCCGGCCGACGATCTCCTCGCTGGTGCCGTCGGAGTAGACGTTCGCGGTGTCGAAGAAGTTGATGCCGGCCTCGACAGCCTGCCGTACGAAGGGCCGGCTCGCCTCCTCGTCCAGCGTCCAGCTGTGGTTGCCGCGGTCGGAGACGCCGTAGCTCATGCAGCCGAGGCAGATGCGGGAGACGTCGAGACCGGTCGTACCGAGTTTCAGGTAGTCCATGGCTGTTCAGCCTACGTCCGCGCCCCGCGGCCCCCGGGTGCCGCGTGACCGGGGACTCCCCCGTGCGGCGGTCAGCCGGCGAGGGCGGCGCGGGCCGCGGCGACCGCCTGATCCCCGTAGCCGCCGCCGAAGATCACCGTGTGCACCAGCAGCGGGAAGAGCTGGTGCAGCGGGAGGCGGGCGGCGAAGCCGTCGGCCAGCGGCGCCGCCTCCGCGTAGGCGCCGATGATCCGGTCCAGGTGCCGGCAGCCGAACAGTTGGAGCATGGCCAGGTCGGTCTCCCGGTGTCCGCCGTGCGCGGCCGGGTCGATCAGCCAGGCGTGCCCGTCGGCGCCCCACAGCACGTTCCCGTTCCACAGGTCGCCGTGCAGCCGGGCAGGCGGCTCGGCGGGTCCTGCCAGTTCCGGCAGCCGTTCGCAGACCTCTTCGACGGCGGACGCCCCGGCGCGGGACAGGCCGCCGCCGTCCACCGCCCGCCGCAGATACGGCAGTACGCGGTGCTCGGCGTACCAGCGCGGCCAGTCGGCGCCCGGCACGTTGCGCATCGGCGCCGTCCCGATGTACGCGTCCTCGGGGCCGCCGGGCGGCGGGGCGCCGAAGGCCGGTGCTCCCGCGGCGTGCAGCGCGGCCAGGTCCCGGCCGAAGCGGGCCGCCGTTTCCGGGTCCGGGCGGCCGGTCGCGATCAGGCCGGTCACCAGCCACCGCTCGTCGTGGCCGTGGACCGCGGGGACGCGGACCGTTCCGGCTTCGGCCAGCCAGCGCAGCCCCGCCGCCTCGGCCCGCGCCGCGCCCGGGCCGTCGGCGCGCTTGGCCATCACCTGCGTGACGCCGTCGAGCACGATCTCGGCGAGCGCGCCGGACAGCGGGCGTTCGCCGGTCACCCGGCGCCCGGTCAGCCGGGCCGCCGCGGCGCCGGCGCCGAGGCCGCCGGTCACGCGTCTAGGTGCTCGCGCACCTGGTCCAGGAGGCCGGGCATCGCGGCCTCGATCATGGCGAGCACCTCCTCGAAGCCCTCCTCGCCGCCGTAGTACGGGTCGGGCACGTCCTGGTCGCCCGCCGCGTCCGGGTCGAAGGACCGCAGCAGGCGGACCCGCGAGGGGTCGTCGGCCAGCCTGAGCAGCGCTTTCTCGTGGCCCCTGTCCATCGCCACCAGCAGGTCGGCGTCCAGATGGCCGGGGCCGACCTGGGCAGCGACATGCTCGACCGGATAGCCGTGCCGGGTCAGCGCCTCGGCGGCCCGCGGGTCGATGTCGTCGCCCGCGTGCCAGCCGCCGAGGCCCGCGCTGGTGACCCGCACCCGGTCGTCCAGGCCCGCCTCGCGCAACCGCTCGGCGAGGACGAGCGCGGCGGACGGCGACCGGCAGATGTTGCCCGTACAGACGAAGCAGATGTGCACGGCGCCAGCCTATGTCCGTGTCCCGCGCGGCGGCCCGGTGCGGGCGCCGCCGGCGGGTTCGCGCCACGGCCCCGGCCAGCCGCTCCCGGCGCGCCGCCGCGCGGCCGTCCCGAACGGCGCCGGGCCGGGCAGCGGCTGTGCCGCGACGGCCCGGCAGGGAGGCACATCCCCGTAACAGCCTGCCGGCCGGCAACCGGGCCCGAGGCGGCGAACGGCGGACGGCGCGGGCCACGTCCGACCCGCTCGCCGACGCCGACCTCGACATGACGGACGTCCTGCGGGGCGGTCGCCGCCGGACAGGGCGTGCCGCCCGCCACGGTCGCCCTGCGCCGGCTGCTCGGCCGGCCGGGGGGGGGGGGGGGGGGGGGGGGGGGGGGGGGGGGGGGGGGGCGGGGGGGGGGNCCCCCCCCCCCCCCCCCCCCCCCCCCCCCCCCCCCCCCCCCCCCCCCCCCGCCGCACCATGTGGACGACACGGTGGCGGCCGTCGGCCTGCGCCTGGAACCCGGCGACGCCGAGCGGCTGGCGGCCCCGTACCGTCCGCACCCGGTCGTCGGGCACTCCTGACGCGGCACTTCCGCGCCGCGGGAATGTCCCGCGGACCTGCGGGGTTGTCGCCGCCGTGACTGTGAATTCCGGGACCGAGATCCTGCGCTACACCGCCTTTTCCACCGACCCGGCGGGCGGCAACCCCGCAGGCGTCGTGCTCGACGCGTCCGCGCTCGACGAGCGGCGCATGCTCGCCGTCGCGGCGGAGCTCGGGTACAGCGAGACGGCCTTCCTCACCGGGCGGACCGGCGAAGGCGCGTACACGATCCGCTACTTCAGCCCGAAGGCCGAGGTGCCCTTCTGCGGTCACGCCACCGTGGCCACCGCCGTGGCGCTGGCCGAGCGGGACGGCCCGGGCGAGCTGGAGTTCGCCACCGCGGCGGGCGCCGTGCCGGTCAGCGTCGTCCGCGAGGGCGGCGAACTGCGCGCCACCTTGACGAGTGTCGAGCCGTACGTCGCGGACGCGGAGCCGGCCGATGTGGCCGAAGCGCTGGCGGCGCTGGGCTGGACCGCCGCGGAGCTGGACTCGGCGCTGCCGCCCAGGATCGCCTACGCCGGGGCCCGCCACCTGGTGCTGGCCGCCGCGACCCGCGCACGGCTGGCCGACCTCGACTACGACTTCGCGCGGCTCGAAGCGCTGATGCACCGGACCGGCCTGACGACCGTCCAGCTCGTCTGGCGCGAGGCCGGGCGCACCTTCCACGTGCGCGACCCCTTCCCGGTCGGCGGGGTGGTCGAGGACCCGGCGACCGGCGCGGCGGCTGCCGCCTTCGGCGCGTACGCCCGGGACCTCGGTCTGGTCCCCCCGGCCGCCGTCCTGACCCTCCACCAGGGCGCGGACATGGGCCGCCCCGGCACCCTCACCGTGGAGCTGCGCTCCGGCGACACCAGGGTCAGGGTGAGCGGCACGGGCGCCAGGATCGGCTGACGCCCGCCGCCACGGGGCCTGGCCGGCGGGCGCCGGGCGCGCTGCCGGGCGCCGCGAACCGGTGAGGGTGCCGGGCGCTGCGCTAGCTCGTCCCGAAGGTCACCCGGTAGTAGCAGGCGCCCTTGCAGGCCATGGTGGCCGAGTCGTCGAAAGCGTAGGAGTAGGCGTACGGCTCGGCCTTCTTGAAGACCTGCGTGTAGTCCACCGGCCACTTCGCCGGGAGGCAGTGCTCGCGGCCGGCCCAGGCGCCGCGGCAGCAATAGGTGTCGCCGCCGAAGGCCGCGCAGGGCGGCTTGCAGCCGATCACCTGGCCGTCCGCGGTCGTCCGCATGGCGGCGGGGCAGTCGACCGCACGGGTGCAGGCGCCGCGGTAGCAGCCGGCGGCGGTGAGCGGGTCGGTGCTGGTGGTGTGCGAGATGTTGATGTACATCGGCAGGTTGGACCCGTCCACCATGCTGACGTCGTAGAAGTCCATGCCGTCGAAGGCGTCGAAGGCGAACTCGCCCAGCGTGGTGGGGGTCACCGGGCTGCCGCAGGTGGTGGTGCAGTCGCCGGACAGGCAGTGGCCCGAGGCGTCGCCGGTGCAGCCGGTGCGGCCCCAGACGCGCCCGCCCCAGGAGTTGCCGACCAGCAGCGATGTGCTCGCGCCCGGTGCGAGCCTGCGGCCCTTGGGGTAGGCGGCGGTGCCGGTCGCCACCGCCCAGACGGCCTGCTGGGTGCGGTTGATGATGACGATGCTGCGCTGCCCGCCGGGTGCCGACTGCCTGGGCGGTGCCGCCGGGCGCTTGCCGGGGGTGGCCGAGGGGGTCGCCCGGCGGGCTGTCGGCGTCACCGTGGGCGTGGGCGTGGTCGGCACGGCGGTGGTGGGGCTCGCCGTGGTCGTGATCGTGGCCGCGGTCGGCGCCGGGGCGGCGGGCGCACCGCTCGCGGCGGCCCTGGCCGCGTCGGGGCCGCCGGACCCGAGGTCCAGCGGGGACGCCAGCCAGGAGACCACCGCGACGGCGGCCACCGCCGCGACCACCGCCGCCGTCCGCGTCCGGACCGGCCGGGAGCGGTGCCGCCTGTGTGTCGTTGCGTGCCTCATGCCCAGGAGACCGGACCGGGGTCCCGCGGATAACAGGAACCCCCGCCGGGACCCGGCTCACCTCACCGTGACGGCCGGGCTGCTGCAGCCCTTCACCCGCAGTTCCGGCCGGCCCGAGGGCAGCGCGTGCGCGGGCCAGGACAGCGCCACGGTACGGGACTCGCCGGGCAGCAGCCACAGGTGCTTGTCGCCGTACAGCGTTGGCAGCACCCGCTCGCCCGTGCACTGGTCGAGCAGCGACAGCCGCACCATCGCGGCGACGGCGGAACCCCGGTTGCGTACGGTCGCGGTCAGGGCGCGGCGCGGACCGTCGGCTATGACCCGCCCGATCGTGGCCGAGGTGCGGACCCGGGACGCGGTGCTGAGCGCGGTCATGGCGGCGGGGGTTCGGTAGCGCCGGCAGGTGCTGCCGGACAGCTCCCGGCCCTCGGCGTCGGCCAGTACGAGCCGCAGCAGGTGCAGATCGGGCAGGCTGTCGGTCCACCCGGCGGTGAAGGCGACGGTGACTGCGGCGGAGCCGGCCGACAGGTGGACCGGGCCGAAGGAGGGCCGCCCGGCGGTCAGTACCGCCTCGCCGGGGCGGCGCAGGGCGGACGTGCGGTCGCCGCCGATGCGCCGGGCGGCCCACTCCACCGTGGCGTGGCGGTTCGGGTGGTCGAGTACGGCGCGGTCGCGCAGCGCGCCTTGGGCGGACCCGGCGCCGGGTCCCGTCGCCGCCAGCACATCGGCGGCGGCCAGCGAACACCGCGTGTCGTGCAGCAGCGGCACGACCTCGGGCGGTGCGGGCAGCTCAGGCGGTGACGATGTCGGGTTTCAGCGGCAGCAGGGTCTCCGCGATGGTGCCGATGGTCGGCCCGTCCACGCCCGCCTCGGCCAGCGCCGCCGCCAGGTGCCCGACGACCAGGTCGAACGCCTCGCCGGTGATGGCCAGGCCGCTGTGCGCGCGCTCCATCGTCCGTCCCGGGTAGGGCTCCCTCGACCCGAGCGCCTGGCCCACGAAGAGCCGCTGGTGGCGCTTGAGGCGCGCCATGTCGCGGCCCTCGAAGTAGCCGGCCAGCGCCGGGTCGGCGAGCACGCGGTCGTAGAAGAGGTCGACCACGGCCTCGACGGCGGGGGCGCCGCCGACTGCCTCGAAGATCGTCTGCTGCGGCGCGGGCTCCGCGGGGGTGATGTCCGGCATGCGACTACCGTCCGTCCTTCTCCTTGCGCCGCCGTGAGCGGCGTCGCCCACCGGTCACGTCATGCTGTCACGGGGTCGGCGCACGCGGTGAGCTTTCGGAGACATCCGCGTCGCCCGCCTCTCCCGGCCCGCGCGCCGAATGCCCCCGCCCCGGGGGGAGTTCAGCGGGTGGGCAGACCCGCGGCGGCGGCGCCCACGCGCAGGACGTCGCGGAGCATCGCGGGGGTCAGTGTGCGGGTCGAGACATTGCGGCGGCTCGGGTGGTAACTGCCGATCAGCTCCAACTCCCCCTCCCCCGCCGGCTCGTGGAGCACCACCCGGGCGGCGTGCCCGAAGGCGGGCCGCGGGCGGGGCAGTTGCCATCCGGCGTCCCGCAGGACCGGCAGCAGCGCCTGCCAGCCGAATCCGCCGAGCACGACGACCGCCCGCAGCGTCGGGCGCAGCAGCTGCACCTCACGGGCGAGCCAGGGGCGGCAGGTGTCCCGCTCGGCCGTGCTGGGCCGGTTGCCGGGCGGCGCGCAGTGCACCGGGGAGGTGATCCGTACGCCGTGCAGCTCCAGGCCGTCGGCGCGGTCCACGGCGGTCGGCCCGGAGGCCAGGCCCACCGCGTGCAGGGCCGCGTAGAGCACGTCGCCCGACGGGTCGCCGGTGAACATCCGCCCGGTCCTGTTGCCGCCGTGCGCGGCGGGGGCGAGGCCGACGATCGCCAGGGCGGCGTCCTGCGGGCCGAAGCCGGGCACCGGCCTGGCCCAGTACGTCCAGTCGAGGTACGCGCGCCGCTTGACCCGGCCGACCTCCTCGCGCCAGGCGACCAGCCGCGGGCAGGCACGGCAGCCGCTCACCGCACCGTCCAGCGCGGGCACCGAGTCCGCGAGGGCGGCGGCCACCGCGGGAAAGCCGGGCGCGTCCGCGGCGCCGCCCGATGCACTGCCGTCCATGCCCCGTCCGCCTCTCCCTCACCGCCCGCAGGACCGGCCGGGAATGGCCGCCCCCGGTAAAATGGATCCGCTGCCGGAGCGCGGCGGCCGTCACCCGCGCGGGAGCGTGGCCGCCCCGCGCACCCGCCGCGCGGTCCCAGGGAAAGGCACCGCCATGGCCGAGCCGATCACCTACCGCCGAGTCTACGAGGAGGCCGCGCCCGAGGACGGCGCACGCGTGCTCGTCGACCGGGTCTGGCCGCGGGGCATGCGCAAGGACGACGCGCACCTCGACACATGGCTGCGGGACGTAGCCCCCTCGACCGAGTTGCGCCGCTGGTACGGCCACGAGCCCGCCCGCTTCGCCGAATTCCGCCGCCGCTACCGCGCCGAGCTGCGCGACCCGGCCCACGAGTCGGCGCTGCGGCAGCTGCGCGACCTCGCGGGCCGCGGCCGGCTGACGCTGCTGACCGCCACGAAGGACGTGGACCGCAGCCAGGCCGCGGTGCTCGCCGAATGGCTGAACCGCGCGGAAAGAAGCGGCTCGGGCTGAGCGGGGCCGACCGGCGCGCTGAGCCCGCTGCCGGTGTCAGCTGCCGGGACGTGCGCGGGTTCGCCGTCGTCGCCCGGGCTCCGGCCGAGCGCCTGCCGGTGTCAGCCGCCGGGCCGCTGCGGAAGGCGTACGACGAGGACCGCCACGTCGTCGTCGAAGACCTGGCCGTGGTTGGCGATGACCTCGTCGCACAGCACGTCGAGCGGTGCCGTGGCCAGCGCCGAGGCCTGCTCGGCCAGCGCGCGCAGGCCCTCGTCGATGTCCTGGCCGCGGCGCTCGATCAGGCCGTCGGTGAACAGCAGCAGGGTGCTCCCCGGCGGCAGCGGGTGCTGGTGGTCGGGCCGCGGCAGCCGGGTGTCGACGCCGATCGGGATCCCGTGCCGGGGCGGGGCGAGATAGCGGACGGTGCCGTCCTCGGCGATCAGCAGCGGCGGCGGATGCCCGGCGTTGGTCCAGTGGAAGGTGTACTCCCCCTGGCGCCGCTGCTCCAGCCGGCCCAGGACCAGGGTGGCCGCGGGCGGGTCGCCGAGCGTGGCCACGACGTCGTCCAGTTTCGCCACGATCACACCGGGCGGCCCGACCCGGTCGTGGGCCAGGGCGCGCAGCATGTTGCGGAACTGCCCCATCACGGGGGCCACCCCGGGGTCGTGCCCGGTGACGTCGCCCACGACCAGGCACGGTACGCCGTCGGGCAGCACCAGGACGTCGTACCAGTCGCCGCCGAGCTTGGGCAGCTCGGAGGCCGGCTGGTAGCGCGCCCGCACCTCGACCGGTCGCAGGTCGGGCAGCTCGGGCAGCATGCGGCGCTGGAACTGCTCGGTGGTGTACTTCAGGCGCTCGTAGAGCCGGGCGTTCTCGATGCTGACACTCGCGGCGCTGGCCAGCGCGGTCAGCAGGGCCTGGTCGTCGTCGGTGAAGGGCGTCCCGTCGTTCTTTCCCGACAGGCAGAGATTGCCGTAGACCGTGCCGCGCACGGTGAGGGGGACGCCCAGCACGGTCCGCACGGCCGGGTGCCCCGGCGGGCAGAGCGCCGGGGCCTCGTCCGCCCCCACCGAGATGAGGTCGACGACGTCGCCGTTCTCGCCGAGCACCCCGAGCGCGCCGTAGCGGGTGTCGATCAGTTCGGTGCCGGCCCGCACGATGTGGCCCAGCACGGCGCGCGAGTCCATGTCGGCGCTGATGGTCACGACCGCGTCCAGCAGCCGGCGCTGTTTGCGCTGCCCCGCGGTGAGCCTGCGCAGCTGCTCCTCCAGGGACAGGGCGGCCGGGCCGCTCCTGGGCGGGCCGCCGTGCCCGGTGTGCTCGGTCATGCCCGCACCTCCTCGCCGCGGCCTGTCCGCGGACGGCCCGGCCGCCCGTCACCAGGCGTAGATCCGCGCCATGATCTCCTGGCCGGCCGCGCCCCGCGGCCCGGGGTGGGCGATGACCAGCGGCAGGCCGTCGGGGTCGCGCCCCTCGACCACCGTGACGCCGTCCGCCGTGTCCTTGGACGAGATGTGGGCGGAGCGCTCCTTGAGCATCCGCTCGCACCGTTCGAGGTCGTCGCGGCTGTTCGCGGTCCAGATCACGTACTGCACACCGATGGCGCCCAGCGGGTGCTCGCCTCCCGAGCCCATGACGCGCAGGTACAGCTGCGTGTCGTCCGCGCCGACGAGCAGCACGGCCGTGGTCGTACGGACCGCGACCCGCATCAGCAGCAGCTCCTGGTAGAAGTCCACCGCCCGGTCGAGGTCGCGGACGAAAACCACCACGGAGGCCAGCTGAGGCCCGCGACCGGTCGTATCCGCACCCATCCAGACCCCTTGTCCGCCGCCGTCGATCCCGGCGTCCCACCGGGAATCCCTGTGTTCACGCTACAGGCCCGCAGAAGAGGGCGCTCGGCACGGCATCACGGCGTGTTTACGAAATCAGCGCGCCGCCGGGCGGTCGCGGCCGGGCGGGCCGCGGACGCCGCCCGGCCGCGCGGGCCGCGGACGCCGCCCGGGTGGACTCCCGTGGACCGCGGATATTCTCCCCCCGCGTCCAAACGCCAGTGAGCGCGACCGCCTTCCAGCGGACCATCGCGACCCGGGTGCGCGCTTCGCTCGCGCAGCACACGGGGCTGCTGCTGAACAGCGTGCCGCGGGCCCAGGTCGAGGAGCGCCGGCAGATCGCCAAGGACCTGCACGACCGGATGGGCCACTGCCTGAGTACGGTCCAGAAGCAACTGGAGCTGTACGACCTGCACCAGGTCGGCGATCCCCCGGTCGCGGAGGGCCACTGGCAGGGGGCGTGGGAGTCGCTCCAGGAGTCGATGCGGTATCTGCGCGCGGTGACGTCCCGGCCGCACATGCAGCAGCCGCCACGCAGCCTGGAGGCGGCGCTGCGCGCGTATCTGGAGGTCGCCGAGACCGGCGGGGCCCAGGTGACGGTCCAGGTCAACGGCGACGAGACCTGGGCGTCGCCCAAGGTGCTCGACGAATGCTTCCTGGTGCTGCGCGAGGCGGCCCGCAACGCGCTTCCGCACGCGCGGCCCCGCCTGCTGCGCATCGACGTCGACATCACTCCCTACGAGCTGCGCGGCACGGTGGTGGACAACGGCTGCGGCTTCGACCCGAGCACGTCGGTCGGCGGGGGGCTCGGCCTGATCTCGATGGTGACGCGGGCCGAACTGCTCGGCGGGCGGCTGACCTTCACGAGCCTGGTCGGCGAGGGCACCCGGATCGGCTTCAGCGTGCCGCTGAGTGGGCGTCCCGTTGAGCACATCGCCTGACGCCGGATCCGCGGCTCCGCCTCCCGCGGGGACCGGTGCCCTCGGCACGCGCGGGCACCGGCGGGTCGTACGACGCCGCGCCGCGGCCGATCGGGTAGCGTCGGCGCGGTGGCCCGGCCGCGCGTACCGCCACCGCCGGCCGACGCCCCCGACGTGGAGCCGCTGATGACCACACCGCAGGATCTGCTGATCGTCGCCATGGACGTGGAGTCCAGCCATCCCGTCGAGTCGGGCGACCTCTCGCTCGCGCTCGCCGCCGCCGAACTGCTCGATCTGCTCGACGGCCGGCTCGCGTCGCTGGACGGCGACCGTGTCGTGCCGGGCGTCGGGTCCGCGCCGCGCGACCCGCTGCTGGCCGAGGCCGCGTCGGCGCTGGTGCGGCAGCCGCCGTACGAGTCGGTCGAGGACTGGCTGTGGCGCAGGGGCCGCGCGCTGTCCGCTGCCTATCTGGCCGCCATGGAGTCGGCGGGGCACGTCACGCGCAAGCACCGGCGGCTGCTGCCCGGCCGGCCGGGGCCCGCGGCGCTGGTCGACTCGCCGCTCCGGCGCCATGCGACCGAGCGCTGGGCCTCGGGCGAGCCGGTCCTCACGGCTCTCGCGGCCGTCCTCGGGATCCACGCCGGGACGCCCGGGGCACCCCCGGGGGTCGCCGACGAGGCGGCGCTGACCGTCCTGGCGACGGCCGGCGACGCCGTGGTGGAGCTGGACGCCGTACGGCAGCGGCGGGACATCGAGCAGGCGGCCTTCGACAACATCTGGCGCGGCGAGTAGGGCGCGCGTGACCCCGCCGCCCGGGTCGGGGCGGCGGGGTCCGGCGGTGTCAGGGCGTCAGCGGTGGGCCAGCAGCTCCACCTCCGCCAGCGATGTGGTCTCCTGGCTGCCGTTGTTGGCGGTCACCACCAGCCGGTAGGAGGTGTACGCGCCGGGGTGCGCGATCTCGAACGGCCGGGTCTGCAGCCGGTCGGTGAAGGCCTGGCCCGTCCTGGTGTCCAGCGTCTTCCAGTGCCCGCCGCCGGTGGAGCCCTGGAGCTGCCAGCTCTTCGGGTCCTGGGCGGCGGCGGTGCTGCCCGAGGTCAGCGTGTAGAAGGCGGCCCGCTGCTTGGCGCCGCCGTCGTAGGCGTACGTGACGGCCGCCGTCGTGCCGGGCAGATTCGCCTGGGTGGCCGAGGTGTTGTCGAACAGGCCGGAGACGTCCGTCCCGCCGGCGGCTGACGCGGCGCCGAGGCCGGGTCCCGTGGTGTCGGTGAGCGGGTCGGGGGTGCCGCCCGCCGGGGTGAGCGAGGCCGGCACCGCGTTCTTGCCGGTGCCCCAGGTGGACGGCTTGGCGCCCATGGTGAAGTCCAGGGTGGCGCCGGCCGACAGCTGGGCCTGCGTCAGATAGACCTTGTCCCAGCTCTTCCCGTTGACCTTGAGGGACTGGACGTAGACGTTGCTGCGGCTGTTGTTCGGCGCCTTGACGGTGATGTCCTTGCCGTTGTCCAGGTGGACGGTGGCCTTGGTGAACAGCGGGGAGCCGATGACGTAGTTGCCGCTGCCGGTCTGGAGCGGGTAGAAGCCGAGGGCGCTGAAGATCTGCCAGGTGGAGGTGGCGCCGTTGTCCTCGTCGCCGGGGTAGCCCTGGCCGATCGAGCTGCCGGTGAAGAGGCGCTGCTGGATCTCCCGTACGGCTGCCTGCGTCTTGGCGGGCGCGCCGGCGTAGTCGTACATGTACGGGATGCCGAAGGAGGGCTGGTTGCTCATGCCCAGCTCGCCCATCCGGACGTCTCGGGCCTCCAGCATCTCGTGGATGGTGCCGCCGTAGCCGCCGGCGTCACCGGACGCGGTCTCCTGGGTGGCGAAGAAGGTGTCGAGCTGCTTCTCCAGGCCCTGCTTGCCGCCGTAGAGGGAGGCCAGGCCCGCCGGGTCCTGCGGCACGGTGAAGCCGTAGTTGAAGGCGTTGGTCTCGGTGTACTCGTTGCCCCACTGCTGCGGGTCGAAGGCGCTGTCGGTGACCCGCCAGGTGCCGTCGGGCTTGCGGCCCTCGAAGAAGCCGACGCCCTTGTTGAACAGGTTGGTGTAGTTCTGGGCGCGAGCCAGGAAGTAGGCCGACTCCTCCTTGTAGCGGCCGCGCTCGGCGGCCGGGGTCTTCGGGTCCGTGGCGAGCCGGGCCGCCATGGTGCCGATGCCGTAGTCGTTGATGTAGCCGTCCAGCGACCAGGAGACGCTGCCGTCGGTGGCGGTGTTGGTGTAGCCGGTGAAGATCGAGGTGCTCAGGCCCTTGCGGCCCACCCCTGAACTGGTCGGAACGACGGTGGCGTTCTTGACCGCCGCGTCGTAGGCGGCCTTGGCGTCGAAGCCGGTGACGCCCTTGGCGTAGGCGTCGGCGAAGGACACGTCCGCGCTGGTGCCGGTCATCGAGTCGGAGTAGCCGGGCGAGGACCAGCGGGCGGTCCAGCCGCCGTCCTTGTACTGCTGGACGAAGCCGTTCGCCAGCTCGCCCGCGGTCTTCGACTCCAGCAGGGAATAGGCGGGCCACTCGCTGCGGTAGGTGTCCCAGAAGCCGTTGTTCACGTAAACCTTGCCGTCCACGACCTTCGCGCCGGTCTGCGTCGGGGTGCTCGCGGCGCCCGTCGAGAAGGCGCTGGCGTACCGGTAGACGGGGCGGGCGGCGGTACCGGTGTTCTCGTAGCCAGAGTTCGGATACAGGTTCATCCGGTAGAGGTTGGAGTAGAGCGTGGTCAACTGGTCGTCGGTGGCGCCCTGCACCTCGACCTTGCCGAGCTTGGCGTTCCACTGGCGCTCCGCGTAGCGCTTGACGGTGTCGAAGGAGGTGCCGGCCGGGATCTCCAGGGCCAGGTTCTTCTTGGCCTGGTCGGCGCTGATGAAGGACGTGGCGACGCGCATCGTCACCGTCTTGTGGGCCGAGGTGTCGAAGCCCGCGTAGCCGGTGACATTGTCGCGGCCCTGCCCGGTGACCTTGGCTGCCGCAGTCGGCGCCTGGTCGAACTCGGCGTGGACGTACATCCGGGTGGCGCCGGCGGAGGAGCCGCTGCGGTGCTCCGACCAGCCGTCCAGGGTGCCCTCGGCCGGGTCGAGGGTGAGGCCGCCGTTGTTGTCGACGTTGTCGAAGAGGAGGTCGCCGGTGTCACCGGTGAAGGTGAAGCGGAAGACCGCGGAGTGGTCGGCGGGGGCGATCTCGGCCTTCATCCCGTTGGTGAAGGTCACGCCGTAGTAGTGCGGCTGGGCCACCTCGCCGGAGTGCTCGAAGGTCAGCGCCCGCTTGGTCCTGTCCAGGTCGGGTGTGCCGCTCGCGGCGGACGGCATGACCTGGAACATGTCGCGGTCGCCCATCCACGGGCTCGGCTCGTGGCTGATCCCGAGCGCCTGGAGGGCGGGCAGGTTGTCGGCGTTGTTCTGGCCGACGTAGCTGTACTCCCAGCTGTCGGAGCCCGCGTCGGTGACCGGCGTGTAGAAGTTGAAGCCGTTAGGGACGGCTGCCAGCGGCAGGTTGTTGCCGCGCGAGAAGGACCCGGAGGAATTGGTGCCGCGCCGGGTGTCGACGTGCTGGGCGAAGCTCGCGGACCGGTTGCGCTGCGGTGCCGCACCGATCGTGAGGTCGTCGACCCAGCCCTTGAACTGCGTGGTCGCGCCCGGCTGTGTGCCGCCGGCCGGGTCGTCGTAGCCGAGCAGGATGCGGTCGGCGGTCTTGCCCGCGGCGACCTCGCCGATGGTCGAGGCGACGGAGTTCCACTGCGCGGCGTAGAGGGTCTTCGAGGCGCCCTGCGCCTTCGGGGCGAGCACGACACCGTTGCCGTCCTGCGCCGGGCGGCGCAGTCGGCTGAGGTAGGTCCCGTCGGTGAAGTGCAGGTCGACCGAGACGTAGGTGCTGGGGTACCTCAGGTCGCCGCCGGTCAGCTCGGGGAAGATGTCGTACGACAGCTGCGTGTCGCGGGCGACCGGGATGTGCACGTCGTAGAGCTTGTTCCAGGCGTGCACCGCGCCCGCCGCGGTGTGGGTGCCGGCGTACTCCAGCGCCCTGACGCCGGTGAAGCCGGTGTTCGCGCGAACGTTGGGACCGGAGGACGGGCCGCTGCCGACCTCGGTGGTCATACCGGGCACCGGGGTGGGCGCGGGCGAGCCGTCCGAGAGGACCAGGTCGGCGAGCTGGGTGCCGTCGCTGCCGTTGTTGCCGGTGACGTTGAGCCGGTAGTAGCGGTACGCGCCGGGGGTGGCGACCTCGTAGACCTTGGACGCGAAGCGGCCGGCGAAGGTCTGGCCGGTCCTGCTGTCCACGGTGGTCCAGGTGCTGCCGTCGGCCGAGCCCTGGAGCGCGAAGTCCTTCGGGTCGCGGTCGGGGAAGTCGTTGGCGGAGGTGAGGGCGTACTTCCTGACGGTGACGTCCTCGGACAGCTGGTAGCGCAACCACCCGGTGGCCGCGAAGGTGAGCCACTTGGTGCTCGGGTCCTCGTCGGCGGCCTTGGCGGCGGACTCGTTGGGGGCGTTCTCCGCACTGGCGGTGACCGCGGTGATCCTGTCCTTGACGCTGCCGGGCAGCAGCGGGAGGGTGCCCGCGGTCACCCCGGCGACCATCGGCCTGCCGTGGGCGTCGTTCTCCGCGGTGCTGGTCCATCCCGGCTGCGGCTGGCCCGCCTCGAAGGACGTGGTGAAGGCGGGCCCGTGCCAGGAACCGCCCGTCTCGGCGTGCGCGAACGCGGACGCCGGCACGGTCAGGCCCAGGGCGACGAGCGCGGCCAGCAGTGGTCGGGTGAGAGTGCGGCGGGATCGGCCACTTCTCATGCGGTGCTGCCTTTCTTCTCCGATGGCGGTCCGGTACGGCGACCGCTCGCGTGCGGTGACCCGGGTCATGCGTTGCGCCCGCTGAGCGCGTAGAGCGCAAGGCGCGGGTCGTCGGGCAGCGTGAGCGAGACCGCGGTCCGCGCGCTGTCCAGGGGGAGGGCCAGGTGCCAGATGTCGACGGCGACGCCGTCCGGCGCGCCCTTCGCGTCGTAGCGGCTGCCGGCGTGGATCGCCGGGTCCTCGCCGAGCCGCGGGGCGCCGGCCGCCCAGTCGGTCGCGGTCAGCGGGACCTCGGCGGTGGTGCCGTCGGCGTAGTGGACGGTGGCGGTGGTGTTCACGTCACCGTGGTGGGCGGTGAGCAGCACATCGAGCGCCGAATAGCCGCGGGCCACCAGCGGCACGGTCTGGCCGTGGGCGGTCGCGAAGTTCGGCGCGCTGCCGGTGGTGTCGGGGAAGCGGTAGGCGTGCCCGCCGAGCACGCCGGTGCCCGGCGCGGGCAGATCCTCGGCCGGGAAGGCGGCGCCCGTGCCGTCGAAGTCGGCGCCGGTGGCGCCCGCCGCGCTGACGCCGTCCACGGTGTACTGCGCCGAAAGGTCCTGCACGCAGGATCCGGACCGTCCCTCGCAGGTCGCCGTCGTCACCGAGACCGGCACGGTCCTGGTGACGGTCGGGCCGCCGGACTGCGCCACTGTGACGGTGACCGGATACGTCCCGTCGGGGGTGCCCGCGGGCGCGGTGATGTGCACCGGCACCTCGTGGGTGGCGGGCAGCGTGTCCGAGGTGACCTGGAAGGAGGCCCGCACCGGGTCCGCGGTCAGCGGTGCGGGCGCCGAGACCCGCACGGTGCCGGCCGCCCTGCCGGGCGCGGTGAGGACCGCGGAGACCGTCATATCTGCCGAGGTGCCGCCGCCGAGCACGCCCACCGTGGAGGGCGACACGGAGGCGGCGGTACGGATCTGGGTGCCGGCGGCGGTGTCGAGCGCGGGAGGGGCGTCGGAGCGTGCGGTGCCCCATGCCGAGGGCGAGGCGCCGACGGTGAGCGCGATGTCCTTGCCCGCCCTGATGTCGCCGGTGGTGATGTACGTGTGGCTGAGCTTCCTGCCGCCGAGCCGCGCGGACTGGATGTAGCGGTCGGTGTCCGAGCTGCCGGGCGCGCTGACGGTCAGCCGGCCGTGCGGGTAGTACCGCTTGTCGAGGGTGACGTCGACCCGGCTGAACAGCGGGGTCGACAGCCCCCACAGGTCGGTGCCCGGCGTCATCGGGTAGACGCCGATCGCCGAGAGCACCTGCCACGCCGACATGGTGCCGAGGTCGTCGTTGCCGGTGACGCCGTCGGGCGCGTCGGTGAACAGCGTCAGCGCGGCATGCACCACGTCGGTGGTCTTCCACGGCTGACCGGTCGACAGATAGGTGTAGGGGGCGTTGAGGTCGGGCTCGTTCTGCGGGTTGTACTTGTCCTGGTTGTAGTACGAGTACGGGCCGTTGACCCAGACGTCGCGGGCGGTGCCTGCCGGGTCCTCGACCAACTGGTCGTACGCGAAGAAGGAGTCGAGCCGGGCGTTGGCCTGGTCCGTGCTGCCGATCAGGCCGACCAGGCCCGGCACGTCCTGCGGGACCAGCCACATGTACTGCCAGGAGGTGCCCTCGTGGAAGCCGACGCTCGCGGCCGGGTCGGCGGGGCCGACGAAGCCGCCGTCGGTGTCGCGGGCCCGGAAGAAGCCGGTGCGCGGGTCGAAGATGTTGCGGAAGTTCTGACCTCTGGCCAGATAGCGCCGCGCGTCGGCGGTGTGGCCGAGATCGCGGGCCATGCCGCCGAGGGCGGCGTCGGCGAGCGCGTACTCCAGCGTCGCGGACGGCCCGTGCTGGAAGTCGTTGTCACCGGGCTTGCCCGGGTGCGCCGGGTCGTAGGGGACGTAGCCGCCGGCCAGGTATTCGGCGCCGGCCTGCCGCCCCGCCGCGGGCGAGGACGCGGGCGGCACGGTGTCCACGTGCCTCTTCAGCGCCTGGTACGCCTCCTCCTCGTGGCCCTTGAGCAGGCCCTGCCGGTAGGCGTCGACCAGGAACGGGGTGACCGGGTCGCCGGTCATGATGTTTGTCTCGACGGTGGCGTAGCCCCAGCGCGGCAGGCTGCCGCTCTGCTGGGCGACCCGCAGCAGCGACAGCGCCATGTCGCGGGACTCGCGCGGCGCCAGCAGCGAGAGCAGCTGCTGCTGGGTGCGGTAGGTGTCCCACAGCGACCAGTTCTGGTAGTACGTCGAGCCGTCGCCGGCGTGCGGCTCGGCGTCCCAGCCGGTGTAGCGGCCGTCGACGTCGCTGCCGATGTTGGGCGCGAGGAAGGAGCGGTAGAGCGAGGAGTAGAAGGTGCGCTGCTGCTCGTCGGTGCCGCCCTGCACCCTGACCGCGCCGAGGCGGTCCTGCCAGGCGCGCTTGGCGGCGGCAGCGGTGGCGTCGAAGCTGCCGCGCCCCTCGGCCGCGAGGTTCTTCGCGGCGCCCCTGGCGTCCACCCAGGACAGCGAGGTGACCGCGGTGACGCTGCGGTCCTTCGTGGTGTCGAAGCGGGCGTAGGCGCCGCCGAGGCCGGTGGAGGTGGAGGTGCGGGAGCCCGCGGCCACGTCGGCGCCGTTCCAGGTGCCGTAGGAGGTGAACGGCCGGTCGAAGCGCGTCTCGGTGTACAGCGTGTAGGGCCGGGTGTCCTGGCAGAAGCCGCTGCCGGTGATCGCGGTGGCCACGGTGCGGTCGTCGAGCACCGTCACGGTGCTGCTGGTGACCTTGTGCAGGGCCTGCCCCGAGTTGAGCAGCACATTGGCCTGGCCGGTGGCGGGGAAGGTGTAGCGCTGCCAGCCGGTGCGGTCGGTGGCGCTCAGCTCGGCGGTGATGCCGGTCCCGAGCGTCACCTTGTAGTACCCCGGCGACGCGCTCTCGTCCGCGTGCCGGAAGGGCGCCGCGTACTGGGCGTCGTCGGTGGCGGTGACCGGGCCGGTCGTCGGCAGGACGGGCAGGTCGCCGCCGAGGCCGCAGCCCACGCCCGACAGGTGCACGGCGCTGAAGCCGCGGATGTGGTCCTGGTTGTAGTCGTACCCCGTGTTGTGCCCGGTGTCGGGCGACAGCTGCACCATGCCGAAGGGCACCGCGGCACCGGGGTAGGTGTTGCCGTCGTTCTGGGTGCCGATGAAGGAGTCGACCAGGTGGGTGAGGTCGCCGCCGCCACCGGCACCGGTGGCCTGGGCGCCCTGGGCGGGCAGCATCGCCGCCCCCGCGGCGAGCAGCACGGTGGCCGCGGCTGCGGCGGCGGTGCGCCGGCGCTGCGTTCTTGGAGCCATACCTTCCTCCCTCCGCCTCCTGACAACGTTGTCAGGAGGACAAGTACACCTGTCACGCGAGTTTCCCGAGGGTGCGGGACATGCGAGTGAGCCGTGAGGAATCCTGTACTCCGCGCCCGGCATCGTCAATGACGCAGAACGAATTGATCTCGGCGGGTCAGCCGTGCGGCTCGCGGCGGGAGGTGGCGGTACGCCAATCGTCGCAGGTCGGGGCGGTGTTGTGAGGCGCGAGCGGGCGTCATCCGCCGACCCCGGCGGTTACGGGTGGGGGTGAACCGTTTCAGACGGGTACGCGTCAGTGGGGCCCGGCAGCGGCCCTTGCGCCGGCCGCTCGGCGCCGCATGCTCGACCGGTGGACGAGGTGACGACCGGGCAGCCGGCCGCGGCGATAGCGGGGCGGCATGTGGACAGCGGGACACGGGTCCGCACCGGCGGTGCGGCGTACGACCTGACCTTCGTCGCACCGACGTCGCTGTCCTGGGTGTGGGCCCGGGGGGGACTCCGCGACGCGCGTGGACCTGGAGCGGGCGGTCCTGGCCGCCGCCAACCGGTGCGTCGGCCACCTCGTACGGACCAGGCCGCTGGTCGGCGGCGCCGAACCCGGGCAGGGGCGCGCCGCCGCGCTGGCGATCCACGTGGTCGGCACACCGCAACCCTGGACGGAGCCCCCGCCGCCCCTGCTGCACGTGCACGCCTGTCGCACCGCGGCACCGGCTCCGCACCGCCGTCCCTGCGAGCCCGGAGCGGCCGGTGCCCGGCTCAGCCCCCGGACCACGGCGTCGGCGCTCGGGAAGAGCCGCCGGTCAGGGCCGGCGTCAGCCGGGCTCGGCGGGGCTGACGGCGGCGGTCAGCAGGTCGTACGACTCCTCGCCGAAGGCGACCAGGGTGATCCGTTCGACGCGGGTCGACGCGGATCCGAGGGTCGCCGCCGCGATACGCGCAGCCCGCGCGGCCGGGAAACCGTAGACGCCGGTGGAGATCGCCGGGAAGGCGACGCTTTTGACGCCGAGTTCGTCCGCGACCTCCAGGCATCGCCGGTAGCAGGAGGCGAGGACGTCGGGCTCGGAGTGGCCGCCGCCGTTCCAGACCGGGCCGACGGTGTGGATCACATGCCCGATCCGCGGCTGGAGGTCGAAGGCGGGCGTGGCCTTGGCGTCGCCCGGCGCGCACGGAGCGACGGCGGCCCCCGCCTCCGCGAGGCGCGGGCCCGCCGCCCGGTGGATGGCGCCGTCCACCCCGCCACCGCCCATCAGCGACTCGTTCGCCGCGTTCACGATGGCGTCCACCCGCAGCCGGGTGATGTCGCCCTGTACGACCTCGATCATGACCATGCTCCGATGATTCCACCGGAGCACGGTCAGAAACGGGCTGTCGCACGGGTCCCCGGTCCGACAGCCGGTCCTCAGCCCGCCCGGAGGGTGTCAGGCCTCGCCGCGGACGAGCAGTACCGAGACGGACGCGGCCTTCGCCACACCGCGGCTGACGCTGGCGTGCAGCAGGGCGGAGATGCCGCTGTGGTGGCCGGGGCCGACCACGATGAGGTCGCTGCCGAGGGCATCGGCACGCTCGACCAGGATGGCGGCCAGGTCCTCCCGCAGGCCCTCGTCCACCTCGCCCTCCGCGGTGATCCCGGCCGCCCGCAGCCGCGCGAGCGCCTCGTCCAGGACCTGGCGGCCCTCAGCGGGGTCCTCCGCGGTGTAGAGGCCGCCGGAGATGCCGTCGGTGATGACCCGGGAGGCCCGGATGTGTATGACGTGGACCTGTCCCCCGGTCAGTGCCGCGAGGGACGCGACGGTGTCCAGCACCCCTGCGCCGTGCGTGGTGCCGTCGACGGCGGCCAGGATGTTCTTGTACATGCGATCAACTTCCTTGTCCGAAGGGGCCTCAGGGGTCCAGGGCCCGCCGCAGTGATCAGCGGGCCGGCGTCCGGATCAATTCCCCGATCCGCGGTGACAACGGCCACGCCCGGCGCGTACGGCCGCGGCGGGCTGGCGCGGAGTGCGGACTTCGGGACAGGGAGTCACCGCGGGTCACAGCATGAGTTCGATCGCCATTCCGAGGGCTCCGGCGGCGAAGACGCCGACGACGAGCATGATCCCGATGATCGGTGCGGCGCCCCAGCCCTGGCTGAGGGGGCCGCGTTCGGGACCGTCGAGGGACGAGATCCCCGACTCGGCCGGCGAGGTGCGCCCGGCCGCCTGTACGTCCTCGGGTACGCCCAGCCCTTCGTCGGGCAGGTGCGGGTTCACTGAGTGTGCGGGGTGGGTGACCGCCATGGCGGGCCTCCGATGCTTGCCCGGGAATGTCCGTGCCCACCTCGGGTACCCATTCCTCCCGCGCCGATGCGCGGGCGGCGGGAGCGGCGCCGCGCGGCCGGGATCCGTACGGGCCGGGCCGCCCGGGCGGGTACCGCGCAGGTCGGCGGGACCGGGCCGCAAAGGGGATCTTCCCCGCAAGCGCGCCCCAATCTTGAGAAGTTTCTGGCTGGGCGTCAGCGGGCTTCATATTCTCCTGTGGTCATCGGCGGCCGGGAGGCCGCCGCCCACTCCCCGATGCGGAGTCTGCATGGCCTTGCACGAGCACGAGGTGGACCGCCGAACGCTGTTCAGGGTCGGCCTGGGAACCGCGGTCGCCGCGGTTGTCGGCACCGAACTCGCTTTCCCCGGGGCCGCCCAGGCGGCCCCTTCGCCCGAGTTCCCCTGGATCATCGACTGCGACAGCTGGGGCGCCCGGCCGCCGTCCAGCGCGATTCAGATCACCGGCAACACGACGAACAAGATCATCCTGCATCACATGGCGTTCCCCAACGTCACCGACTACTCCCGCGAGCACGCCGTCCAGCTGGCCAAGGACTGCCAGAACCTGCACATGGACACCAACGGCTGGGCGGACACCGGGCAGCACTTCACCGTCAGCCGGGGCGGCTACGTCATGGAGGGCAGGCACCGGAGCCTGGAGACCCTGGTGGCCGGCGAGCACCAGGTCGTGTCGGCCCACTGTCCCGGCGAGAACGGCAACGCCATCGGCATCGAGAACGAGGGCACGTACATCACCGAGACACCGCCCGAGGCGCTGCTCGACTCGCTGGTGGAGCTGTGCGTCGCGGTGTGCCGCCAGTTCGACCTGAAGGCCTGGGACATCTTCGGCCACTGGGACTTCCGGCTCACCGACTGTCCCGGCATCGCCTTCTACGCGCAGTTCCCGATGATCCGCAGGCGGGTGCTGCGCGCGATGGGCACCCACCCGTCGGCGGCGCCGGCGCGCCGGTGGCCGGACATCTGGCGCTTCGTCGACAGCCCGATCGTCCAGGTGGGGCAGTACCTGCTCGACAACGCCGGCTACGCGCTCACGCCGGACGGCGTCTTCGGCTACGACATGAACGACGCGCTCGCCGATTTCCAGACCAGGAGCGGCATCCCGGTGACCCCGGACGCCACCTTCGACACCGCCACGTGGGAGGCGCTCGCACCGCGTCTCGACAAGCACGCCACCGGCCTGCCGGTCACCGCGATCCAGTTCATGCTCGCCCGCAAGGGGTATCCCGAGGTGACCGCGAGCGGCGAGTTCGACCACGCGACAATGAAGGCCGTCCAGTCCATGCAGCGCCTGCACGGCCTGCACCCCGACGGCAAGGTCGATCTCAGCACCTGGTGCGCCGTTGTCGGCGGCTCGGTGCGGGAGGCCTTCCGCCGCTGAGCCGGCGGCCGTGGGGTCTCCCCGTCCGACCGGACGACTGTCGGTGATCCGTCGACCGTCCCGCGCCGGACGGGGAGACCCGCGGGACCTCAGTGCCCCGAGCGGCTGCCGGCCGTGGTGCGGGTACGGCCGCCGTCGGCGGACACGCCGACCGCTCTGTGCCGGCGGCCCGTTGTACGAGGGCCCGCGCCCGCCGCGAGGTCTCGATCCGGTTGAGTAGCGCCGACAACGCGCGGGCCATGGCCCCGTATTGGCACCCTGTGTGCATGAAGGGGCACATTCCGCCGGAGACGACGAGTTTCGTGGGCCGCGAGCGGGAGCTCGCGTGGCTGGCCGCCATGATCGCGACCAGCCGGCTGGTGACGCTGACCGGCGTCGGGGGTGTCGGGAAGACCCGGGTGGCGATGCGGGCGGCGGCGCGGGCGGCCCCGCTCTTCCCCGACGGGGTGTGGTGGGCCGACCTGTCCACCCTGTCCGGCCCCGACCTGCTGGTCGCGACCGTCAGCGACGCCGTCGACATAGTGGGCCACTCCCCGCACATGCCGTTGCAGGTGCTCGGCGACTACGTCGCCGACAAGCGGCTGCTGCTCGTGCTGGACTCCTGCGAGCACCTGGCGGACGAATGCGCCGGCCTCGTCAGGGAGCTGCTCGCCGCGGGGCCGGGTATCGGCGTCCTGGCCACAAGCCGCAGACCTCTGTCCTCGCACGGCCAGGACCTGCTGGTCCTCGACCCGCTGCCCGCCGAGGGGCCGGACGCGCTCGCGCTGCTCACCGAGCGGGTGGCCGAGCGCGCCGGACGGCGCGCCCTGGAGGAACCCGGCGCCGCCGAGGCCGCGTCGGCGGTGTGCCGGCGCCTCGAAGGCATCCCGCTCGCGATCGAGCTCGCCGCGGGTCAGGTCGGTCCCGCGAGCATGGCCGAGATCGCCTCGCTCCTCGGCTCCCGCTTCGACGCCCTGACCCGCTCCGGCTTCGTGTGGCCGCACCGGCACCGGGCGATGCGTACGGCGGTCGGCTGGAGCCATGAGCTGTGCGCACCGCTGGAGCGCCTGCTGTGGGCGCGGCTGAGCGTCTTCCGCGGCGCCTTCTGCGCGGAGTCGGCCGCCGACGTGACCGCGGGCGGCCCGCTGCGCCCCGAGGACGTCCCGCGGCTGCTCGACGGCCTGGTCGCCCAGTCGGTGCTGCGCCGAGACGGCGAGCGGTACCGGATGCTCGACACCATCAGGGAATACGGCGACGCGTGGCTCGGCGAACTCGGTGAGCGCGACGCCCTCGCCGAGCGGCACGCCGCCCACTTCGTACGGCTGGCGCGCCGGGCGGAGGCCGGGTGGACGGGCAACGGGCAGATCACCGGCCACCGGACGGTCGAGCAGGTGCACGCCGACCTGCGGGCCGCCCTGGACCGGCTGCTGGCCACCGACCCGGCCCGCGCCGCCGACACCACGGGCCGTCTGGTCTTCTTCTGGGCCTGCTCGGGCCATGTCAAGGAGGCCCGCTCGTATCTGGAGCGGGCGCTCACGGCCTGCCCCGAGCCCAGCCCGGCCCGCACCAGGGCGCTCACCGCGCTGGGCGTGGCGGTCTCGCTCCAGGGCGACTACGCGCTCGCGGCCCGGCTCGGCGCGGAAGCGGCAGCGGCAGCGCGCGCCGACGGCGACAAGGACGCGCAGCTCGGCGCCGCGTACATGGTGGGGCTGCTGGACCTGCTGGCGGGCCGGCCCGACCGGGCCATCGCCACGGTGGACGAGGCACTGGCCGGTGCGCCGGGCTTCGCCTTCGGCTCCGGGGCGCACCTGCGCTGCCACCTGGTCCGGGTGTTCGGGCTGACCGCGCGCGGTGATCTGGAGCGGGCCGACCGCATGGCCCACGAACTGCGGGAGCACTGCGTGCTCATCGACGAGGTGTGGACCCGCTCCTACCTCGACTACCAGCTCGCGCTGATCGCGCTGAGCCGGTCGGCGGCGCGGGACGCGGTGCGCCACGCGCGCATGATGCTCAACGCCAAGCGCGCGCTGGGCGACGCCTTCGGCCTGGCCCTCGGCCTCGACGTGCTCGCCGCCGCACTCGTGGCGGACGGCCAGGCGCAGGCCGCGGCGGTCGCGTACGGCACGAGCGACACCCTGTGGCGCGGCCTCGGCCACCCGCAGCGCGGCACCCCGGAGCTGAAGCCGGTGCGCGACCGGTGCGAGGCCGCGATGCGCTCGGCGCTCGGGGACGACGGATACGACCGCGCCTTCCGCCGCGGCGCCGCCACCGCGTCGGCCGGGGCGATAGCCGCGCTGGCCAGCGACTGATACGGCGAGGGTCCCGGCCGGTCCTCGCCCCTGAACCGGTAGCCCCTGAACCGGTCGCGCCGGAGCTGGCGGGTAGGGCGCGGCGCACCGGCGCCGGGCCGGCGGGGAAGGTGCGCCCCCGCCGGCCCGTCATCAGGTGCGGTGGAGTCAACCGCAGGTCAGGGTGGGCGCCCCCCAGTCGCCGTGGTCGTTGCCGTTGCCGTCGCCGGCGTCGCCGACCTTGAGGTCGAGCACCTGGGCGCCGGTGACGTCGACGTCGATCGGTACGGCCGCCTGCTTGCCGCGGATCGCCTGGGTGGTGACCAGGGTTCTGCCGTCGGCGATCACGGAGAAGGTGACCGTGCCCGAGCCGCCGGTCTCGTCGTCGACACCCACCTGGGCGGTCAGCCGGGTGCAGGCGCCCGCGAGGTAGAGCTGTACCTCGCTGACCGCGTTGGTGCCCAGGCCCTTGGCGTAGCCGGTGCCGGCGATACTGATCGGACGGCCGTCGCCCGACGCCTGTTCGCCGACGCTGCTGTCGCGCTCCACCGGTCCCCATCCGTTGCCGGACGACAGGAACGGCAGGTCGCTCACCGCGTTCTCGCCCGCCGCGGGAGGCGGCGGGATCGCTCCGACGATGCGCTCGTCACTTGCGGTGGCTTTGCGTCCGCGCTGCACATAGTGCGCCGTCGCGGTGATCGCCGAGGCGGAGGGCAGCGTCCCGGCAGGCGGCTGGACCTTCCAGTGGACGGTCGCGGAGCCGCCGGGCGGGACGCGGTCCACCGAAGCCGGCGCCGGGGCGCTCGCGGTCCAGCCCTCGGGCAGTGCGAGCACGGCCTTGAGCGCGGTGGCCGCGGGCCGGCCCGCCGGGACGCGTACGGTCGCCGCAGCGGTGAAGGCCTGCCCCGCCTGCACGGTGTCGGGCACGTCGAGGGCGACGTCAACCCCCGGACCGGCCGGCATCGCGTAGGTGGCGCGGTGGTAGCCGGGGCTCTTGTCCTGGGCGACCCGCAGGGACGAGGCGTAGCTGCCGTAGTCGGTCAGCGACACCTTGCCGAGCCCGCCGGTGCTGCCGTCCAGATTCCATACGGCGATGGCGACGGTGTTGTGCCCGTTGGGGTCGAGGATGCCGTTGGGCACCGGGAAGGTGTGCTGCGGACCGAGGTAGTTGACGTAGTTGCCGACCTGCCAGCCGTTCACGAAGATCGTGGCCCGGTATTTGCGGGACGGGTCGTCGGTGAAGGTCAGGCCGAGCGAGGTGTCCTGGCCGTGCGGCAGGTCGAGCTTGGCGTCGGTGCGGTACCACGAGACGCCCGGCCGGGTGTCGGTGGCCGGCAGGGACACGTTGCCCCACGTCTTGTCCGGATAGCCGGGCAGCGACCAGCCGGCCCGCTCGCCGTAGAGGCCGCCGGTCGACAGCGGGCCGCGGACCGTGTCGAGCAGGTCCTCGCCGCCCCGCACGCCCTGCAGCCGCCAGGTCACGGCGGTGAGCGGCGCCCCGACGAGCGAGGCGCTGGTCAGGCCGCGTGCGGTCTTGTTGCCGTTGGAGGAGTTGTAGTCCTCCTCGTGGCCCATGTTCACGGTGAGGACGGACACCACGTTGTCGCCGGCCGGCTTCACCGCCCCGGCCGGGAAGGTGAAGTCGGCGCTGCCGGTGGTGGAGCTGCCGAGGAAGGTGCCGTTGAGCCAGGCGGAGAAGGCCTGCGCCCTGCCGCCGGAGTCCGAGACCAGGTGGATGCCCTTCTCGCCGCCGCCCGCGCGGAAGCGCCCGCGGTACCAGGTGTTGCCGGTGTGGAACCCGTAGTCGTCGGCGTAGAGCACGGGCAGCGCGTTGATGCCGGAGGAGCTGTTGGTGGCCGACTTGTCGGCCACCTGCCAGCTGGAGTCGTCGAAGGCCGCGGCGGCCTCCGGGGATTCCTCGGCGTGCTTCCAGTCCGTCAGCGCCGGCAGCTTCACCGGGGCGGCGACGGCGATCCGGCCGGTACGGCTGCCGGTGGCGGTGGCGCGGGCGCTGATCGTGCGGCCGTTCCAGCTGACGCGGCCGGCGGAGGTGAACACCTCGATGTCCGGGTCGTCGGCGTTGTCACCGGTGAGCGCGACCGTACGGCCGTGGTCCTGGCTGACCGCCGTCCGCAGCAGGTGGGTGCCGCGTACCAGCACCGGTCCCGTCGCGGTGTCCTGGCGCCAGAAGGTCGCCGCGGTCGCCTTGTCGCCGACGAGCAGCAGCTGCGGGCGCGGCCCTCCGCCGCTGATGCTGATCCGGGTCAGGCCGTTGTGCGTGTAGTTCAGCCGCAGGTCGCCGGTGGCCGCGTCCCAGGTGGTGGTGACCTGGCCGCCGCTGCTGGTCACGGTCGGCCTGCTCGCGTAGCGCAGGACGGTCTCGCCGTCGCTGCCCTGGTCGCCGTAGAAGACGGAGACGTCCTGCTTGCCGATGGTCGCGGTGGTCATGATCTCGGAGGTCGAATACTGCAGCTGGGAGTCCCCGAGCCGGTAGTTCGCCACGATGATGTGGGAGTCGCGGCCGTCGAGCGTGATGGCGGTGCCGGGCTGCTGCGGTACGACCGGGTAGATCGGCGTCGCGGCGGCGGCGGTCGGCACATCGATGGCGTCGACCGACACGAAGTTGTCCGTCGACGCCGAGCTGTGGCTGCCGGCCACGACGATCTTCAACGTGTGCGCCCCGGGAGCCAGGCCGGTCCTCTGGAAGACCACCGCCTGGTTCTCGCTGCCGGAGTCGTCGACCGTGGCGACCTTGGCGCCATCGAGATAGACGTCGGCGTAGCCGTGGTTATCGGTCTTCGGGCCGATCCAGCGGACCGCGGTGCCGTCGAAGGGGACGGTGACCGAGTCGCCGGCCGCGTGGGAGAACGACTCGGTCTTCCTGTAGTCGCCGCCGGTGTAGCTCTGGTCGGCCACATGCGACCAGGCGCCGGTGTACTGCAGCGCGGCGTCGGTGTCGTCCCAGGTGTAGCTGGTGTCGGTGGTCGGCCGGGCGTTGAAGTCCAGCGCTATGTGGGTCGTGTCGAGCGCCGTGGACGTGGAATTCCCGTGCCGCAGGACGTGGAACTGCGTCTTGGTGTCGGGGTTCATCCGCGCCGTGTCCACCACGGCGCTGTTGTCGGGGGACGCTGCCCTGATCGCGTCGGTCTTGGCCAGCGGGGCGACCGACTGGGTGAAGTAGCCGATCAGCTTGTCCTCGTCGTACTTGGGGTCCAGCTGGCGGTTCTCGCGGATCGCGGCGCCGTAGTCGTACGACGTGTAGTTCTCCGGCATGCCGAGCCAGCCCCAGTTGGTGCCGCCGTAGGTCATGTAGAAGCTCTGGGCGGTCGCGCCGACGGCGATGTTCTGCTTGTAGAAGACGTCGGCGAACTGGTCGTTGATCAGCTGGGCGCACTTGTCGTAGCCGGGGCCGCCCCAGGGGTCGAAGGCGCCGCCCTGGAATTCAGGGGTGTACAGCGGCTTTCCTGCCGGGTGGTCGTAGCTGATGTCGGGGACGCCGTTCCACTGCGTGGGGTTGGAGCAGTTGAAGCCCTGCGGGTAGGAGTCGGGGCCGTCGACGTCCAGGGCGCCGTCACCGGAGTTGAAGGTGCCGTTGTTGTTGCCGGTGAGCGGGACGGTGATGCCGTCGGCGGTGGCCTTGTCCTCCAGGTGCTTCATGTAGGCGCGGGCGTCCGCCGAGCCGTCGTAATACTCGTTCTCCACCTGGTAGGCGATCACCGAGCCGGTGCCGTTGGTCACCTGGTGCCGCGCGATGATCCGGTCGATCCGGGTCAGCCACTCGTCGGCGTACCTCAGGAACTGCGGGTCGTCGGTGCGGTTCTTCTCCTCCTTGGTGGTCAGCCAGCCGGGCAGGCCGCCGCTGTCGACCTCGGCGTTGATGTACGGCGCCGGGCGGGCGATCACGTACAGCCCGGCCTGCTCGGCCATGTCGAGCAGCTTGTCGACGTCGCGCACGCCGGTGAAGTCGTAGACCCCCGGCCTGGGTGAGTGGTAGTCCCAGTCGAAGTAGAGGGAGGTGGAGTTGAAGCCGGCCGCCTTCATCTTCTGGAAGATGTCGAGCCACAGGTCGGGGCTGGGGAGCCGGAAGTAGTGGAATTCTCCCGACCACAGGTAGGTGCGCTTGCCGTCGACCAGGAACGAGTAGCCGTCGAAGGTCACCGTACGGGCCTTGTGCGCGGCAGCGGGCGCCCCGGCGGCGCGCGGGGCGGACGCGGCGGCCGGCTTGGCGGCGCTCGACGCCACGGCGGGCACCGTCATGCCCGCGGACAGCGCGAGGGCCACACCCGCCGCGAGACCCGCCCACCACTGTCGCCGGCGGCCGGGTCTCGCGGCCACGGAACCGTTGGGATGTCTTTGCACTGCGCCCTCCACACTCCCCGACGAGCCAACTCCAAACAGAATCAATCGGAGTCGAACAATAGGAGCGGGTGCGGGGCGGCACAATAGCGCGGACAAAGCTTGACGGCCCGAGTGACGGCGAACCACCATGTGGTCAACTGTTGGGTTGCGTCGGATTATGTTCCGAGGTGCGGCCGGTGAGGGGCCTCGTATGCCGCCCACCCGCAGGACTCCCGCCACCGGCCCCGCTTCTCGCAGGTCGTGCCGCGTCCCGCCTCAGCCGGCGGGCAGCGCCAAGCACTGGTTCGCACCGCCGTTGCAGTCCCAGATCTCCAGCTGGGTCGCGAGTGCCGGCCGGCGCCCCCGGCGGGCGGCGGCACATGCGGTCGCGGGCCGCGGGCCGCGGGCCAGCTTGCGCGTGCCGTCGATCGCGCGCAGGCGGCGGCGGGACAGCGACAGGATCCCGGTCTGGCAGGAGAAGCTCGACGACCTGCCGCCGTACCTCATCAACAACGACAGCGGCGCGCTGGCCGAGTGGGCGTGGCCGGACCTGGTGAACAAGAACAACTGCCGGCACCGGCATTCCAGCGGCCCGGTGCCGGTCCGGCCCTGCCGCGAGATCAGCGCGGAGAAGAACCCGGCCCGGTTCAAGGCCACCCGGGTCTTCCTCAGAAGAAGGGCGCGGGCGCCTACGAGAACGCCGGCCACGGGCTGCTGCACGGGGCGCCGCTCACCGCCGACCTGGACCGGGCCGACTCGGTCGGCGCGAAGCTGCTGCGGTTCGCCAAGGACGACTCCTACTGCAGCAGCATGGCCACCTCCCCGTACAACAGCCACAACGTCTTCGCCGCCGGCGTCGTCAACCCCATCCCCACCGTGATGATGGAGACGCTCGCCGCCACCCAGCCGGGCCGGGCCGGACGGCGCTGTGCGCCCGGGGCCGGGGCGCCGGCGCGGGTCAGACCGTGAGCAGGTCCGCGATCCGGTCGTGGACGCCGTCCTTGCCGTCCAGCCGGGTCGGCACCAGCCGGTCCGGGTGCTCCGGGTCGCGGGCGAGGACGTGCAGGCGTCCGTCGTGGCGGGCGAGGACCAGGTCGGTGCTCTGCCCGGCGATCTCCGCGGATCCCTGCGCGGTGTAGTGGGTGACGGTCACCAGCGCGGAGCGCCGGCACTCGGCGAGCAGGGTGTCGGCGTCCACCGTCCGCTCGTGCTCCACCGCGGAGCCCCGCGGCAGCCACTCGGTGAGCGTCCGGAGGGCCTCGTCGAGCGTGTACAGGCCGATCTGGTGCACACCGAGCGCGTCGATGCGCACCATCAGGCAGATCCGCTCCGGCTGCGGGAGCAGCAGGATCCGCCACGGCTCGCCCGCCTCCGTCCCGCTGGTACGGGCGTCGAGCACGATGCGGGCCCGCTGCTGGAAGGCCACGGCGATGCCCAGGTCCCCGCGCACCTGGACCTGCTCGCCCGTGGCGCCCGCCAGCAGCAGCTGCCGTGCCGCCAGGGACCTGACCGCCTCGGTGAGTTCGTCCTCCGAGGGCCGCGCTTCGAGGAAGTCCACGATCGCGTCCACCGCGGTCAGCTCGGCGATGGTGTACGCGCCGAGCAGCACAGGTCCTGTGTGCACCAGTTCCACCACGGCGGTGACCAGCCCCTGGGGCACGGCGGCCGCGCCCGGGTCCTGCGGTGCCTGTCCCGGGGTGCCGTGCTGTTCGTCGCTCACCGCCGGCCTCCCTTCGGCCATACGCCCGCCGCGGACGCCTCGTCGCGCCCCTGCTGGAGAACGGCGGCGGCACTGCGGGAGGGTGTCTCGGTGACCCACACCTCGGAATTGCCGAACAGCCCCCGCCCGGCCCTGCCGGACAGCGCCTGCCCCAGCTCGCCGGCCAGGTCGGCCCGCTCCGGGGGCGGGAAACGGGCCGCGAGTTCCCGCGATACGGAGGTGACGTCGTCGGACTCCTCGATCCGGCGCAGCGCCCGGGTCAGCGACCGCGCGACCGGCGGTGTCAGGGACGTCGGCACGGCCACGATCGGCGAGAGGTACATCGGGCGCCGCTCGGTCATCCGCGACAGGCCCCAGGGGCCGACGTTGCTGCCCGTGAAGCGGTAGACGACGTAGTCCATCAGGTGCCGCAGGTCGCCCAGGCTGGGCATTCTGCGCCCGCCGAACGCGGCGGGCGTCTTCTCCAGCTGCACCCAGGTGCCGTGCGCGGTACGCCCGTGCAGCTTCTCGCGCACCACGTGCCCGCGCATCCCGATGTCCGGGTAGAGCGTCTTGTCGATGTCGCGGTGGTGGCTGGACAGCCGGGGATGGCTGCCCTTGGCCGCGCGCCACTTCTCGTACAGGCCGGGGTCGTCCACCAGCACATGGCCGCCGCACAGCACGTCGTGCATCTGCGGCACCTGGAGGCCGCGCTCCTCCAGGTCGGCGAGGATCACCGACTCCTCGGGGCTGAGCCGGCCGACCGCGGCGATCAGCCCCCGGCGGTACTCCCCCGCGCGGGCGGTGATCTCGATGACGAGCCGGACCCGGGTGCGCACCTGATCGGCCTTGCGGGCGTCGGCGTCGGAGGGCGCCGCGCCGGCACGTCCGGCACGCCCGGCGAACGCCAGTGGGTGCTTGCGCTCCATCTGGCCAGTACAGCACGGCCGGCCCGGTCCCGCAGGGCGCCGCCGCCCGCGAGGGTCAGCGGCGCCGCCCGCGCAGCGTCCGGCCGGCGGCCAGGCCGAGCCCCGGGACGCGCAGGGCCAGGACCGCGAAGAGACGCGGAATTCCAGGTCGTGCCGGTGGCGCAGCCCTTCGTGCGCCACAGCTCGACCAGCCGCGCGCTGCACGAGGCCGACCAGTTCTCACACGACAGGCAACAGCCGCCGATCGGAAACCTGTCCGCGCGGTGAACTTGCGACGGTACGCCAACTGTACGTAATCATGGGTGGGATGCCTCCGTCCGTGCGGGTCGGGGACGGGTCCTGCGGAGGGGTGGCGGCGTGCTGGGAACGGTCGGGGCGCTGTGGCGCTATCCGGTCAAATCGATGCTGGGCGGACAGGTCGCCGCCGCGGCGGTGACCGTGCGCGGGCTGCCGGGAGACCGCGGCCTCGCAGTCGTGGACAGGGAGACGGGCAGGATCGCCAGCGCCAAGGCGCCGCGGCTGTGGCGGTCCCTGCTCGGCTGCTCGGCGGCGCTCGTGGACGGAGCCGTGAGGATCACCGGGCCGGACGGCAAGGAGCTGTGGAGCACCGACCCCGGTATCGACCAGGCCTTGTCGGCGCTGCTGGGCCGGGCCGTCACGCTGACCGGCACACCGCCGCCCGGGGCGGCGCTCGACCGGTCCAGGCCCGGGCAGGTCCTGCGGCGCGGGTCGGACGCCGAGGTCGAGGCGGATGTCGTCAGGTTCGGCTCCGCGTCCCCCGCGGGCACCTTCTTCGACTTCGCGCCCCTCCACCTGGTCAGCACCTCGACGCTGGACCGGCTGGCGGCACTGAGCCCGCGGGGCGTCGCCGAGGCGGAGCGCTTCCGCCCGAACATCGTGATCGAGCGGGCCGGCGCCGGTTTCGTGGACCACGAGTGGGTCGGCCGGGACCTGCGGATCGGCGACCGGCTCACGCTGCGCGTGATCGCCGCGACGCCCCGCTGCGCGGTGCCGACGCTCGCGCACGGCGGCCTGCCGCCGGACACCGCCGCGCTGCGTACCCTCGCCCGGCACAACCGCCTCCCCGCGATGGCGGGCAGCGACCCGGCGCCGTCCGCGGGGATCTACGCACAGGTGCTGTCCCCCGGCATGATCAGGCCGGGGGACAGCGTCCGTGTCCTGCCGCCCGCCTAGTGCGAATCGGCTCTGTCGGTCGCAGCCTTCGGCGGCCGGAAGCAGGCCGTGACCGTCTTGCCGTTCGGGCACGGGCGGGACTGCCAGGTGTCGGCGAGCGCGTCGATCAGCTGCATGCCGCGCCCGCCGAGCGCGTCGGGCGCGGGTACCCGGGGCCTGGGCAGCTCGGGCGACGAGTCGTGCACGCTGACGTGCAGACAGGTGCCGTCCCAGGTCAGCACCAGCTGCGCGGAACTGCGCGCGTGCCGGTGCGCGTTGGTGACCAGTTCCGACACCGTCAGCAGGATGTCGTCCACGGTCTCCGGCGCGCGCGTGGTCCAGCCCAGCGTGTTCAGATGCTGCCGGGTCCATTCGCGCGCCGTTCTGATCTCGCTGCTCAGGGGCAGCGAGCGGGCCCATCCGGTCGCCCGGATCAATGAGTAGTCGTCCGCCATGGCCCCCTCCAAGCAGTGTGGGTCGGTTCAGCCACGGGTACGCATGCCCGCATTACGCCGCTTCACAGCCCGATGGTGAAATCGTCCTCGACCGGCGGGTCCTCCTCGTGCTCCCGCAGCCCTGTCGCGGCGAAGCACCGCACCCGTATCGCGTCGGCGCGGACGTCGAGGCGCAGGAAGCTCTTGAAGAACGGCGGGCTGTAGGTGGCGCCGCCCGGCGACAGCACCTGGGTCAGCACCCGCCGTACCGGCAGCCTGATCCCGCGCCGGCCGCCGGCCGCGTGCGCCGCGACGCCGAGGACCGACGCGACGAACCGGGTCCGCAGCGTCACCCGGGCCGGGCCCGCCGCCGTACGCACCGGGGTGGAGCCCAGCCGCTTGGCCATCACCGCTGCCGCCTCGTCGGGGGTCAGCGCGAACAGCCGCCGCAGGTGGAGCTTGCGGCCGTAGAGGCGGCTGTAGAAGGCCAGCGAGTCGCCGCGCATCGGGTAGCAGCGGAAGTCGTCCTCGCCGACGCCCCCGACCGTGACCCGCGGGATGGTGTGGGTGGCGTGCATGAAGGCGCCGCCGCCGCCGGAGACGACGTATTCGATCCGCCGCCCGTCCACGTCCACCGGATAGTGCTGGTAGTTGTGGATGTCACCGCCTATCGCGGCCACGAAGCCGTGCGCGGGGTCGCGCACGATCTCGTCGACCGTGCCGCCGCCCCCGATCGCGCACGGGTGGTATTTGCCGTCGACGTATATCGGCGAGCCGGTCACCAGGATCTTCGGGCGCGGGCCGCGCGCCACCCGGCGCAGCCACTCGCCCTGCTCCCGGTCGATGTCGCCGAGCAGCCCGGTGTCGATGCCGATGATCCGTATCGGCCCGGTGTCCAGCGCCCAGTACGGACCCGGCTGCCGGGCCTGCTGGTCCGGTGCCGCGCGCAGTTCGCGCTCACGGTCCAGCCGCGCGTCGTCGGGGGTGTCGGAGGGCCGCCACAGCAGGCCGCGCCACCATGCCGCGGACAGCGTGCGCGGGCGGGGGCCCGGCGGCAGCGCGGGCGCCCGGCAGAAGACCCGCATGAAGCCGGTCAGGCCGTCGTACCAGTCGTGGTTGCCGGGTATCGCGTAGATCGGCGCCGGGTAGTCGCGGTACGGGCGGAAGAACTTCGTCCCGTACTCGTTGGCGCTGCCGACCGGGTAGAGGACGTCGCTGCACACCACCGCGAAGCGCGTGCCGGCGCCCGCCTTGAGCATGCCGGGCACCACCGCGTACTGCGGGTCGTCGCCCTCGCCGGTGTCGCCGAGCAGCAGGAAGGAGAATTCCGCCGGGTCCTGCCTGGTGATGACCAGGTCCCCGGTACCGGCGCCGTCCGCGGCCTGCGCTGCCACCCAGCGCTGCCGGTCGGCGCCGGTCGGGTCGCCGAACAGTGCGGCCAGCGGCCCGTTGCGGGCCTTCCAGAGGGTGGACGGGCGCAGCCACGACAGGTTGGCCACCTTCGGCGGCATCAACTCCCGGTACGCACCGGGCTCGTGGCCTTCCCAACCGGCGCCGGTCAGGGATTCACGGGAGGAGGAGGCGGGCATGGCGGGACTGTAGCAACGCCGCTGGGGCGTGTCCGGTGAACGGCGCCGCCGCGTACGTTGGCAGGTGCCGTGGTGGCCTGCGCCGCCGCGGGCCGCGGTGGATCCGCCCTGGGCGGGCACATGAGGAGGAGCGCCCCGGCCGCCGGGTGCGCGCGGACGAGGGAGTGGACCGTTGAGTGATTCGCTGTGGGTCGCGGTGGCCGCGGTGGCGCTGCTGGGCCTGGTCGCGGCCCTGGTCGAGGGCAGGGCCAGGACACGGCAGGGCCGCGAGGCGCAGGGCAGGGAGGGCGGCGGCGCGGGATCGGCGGGTCCCGGCGCACCGCGGCGCGGCGAGATCTGGTGGGCGGACGTGCCGTTCGCGGACGGCCCCGGCTCCAAGGACCGCCCGTGCCTGGTCGTCTCGGTGCGGGGACGGCACGCGCGGGTCGCCAAGATCACCTCGCAGTCCCACGAACGGCGCCCCGGCGTCGTCCCGCTCCCGCCCGGAACGGTGGACGACCCGGCGCGGCGGCGGAGCTACCTGGAAACCGCGGAGATGCGCCGTGTCCCCCTCTCCGCCTTCCGCAGGCGCGCGGGCAGCATCGACGCGGCGACCATGAAGAGCCTCAAGCTGTCCTGACGGCCGGCGCAGCACCGGGTGCCGGGGGCGCCCGCTTGCTACAGTTGCGCAGACGTTGATCGTTTGTGGAGGAGTCCGGACATGCTGGCGGACGACGACATCTCCGGGTGACACCCGGACCCGACCGGCCACCGGCCGGCGCTCATGGAGCGCCGCGTGGCCATGTCGGCGTTCCCGCGCATCCGATGTCCGCCACCGGGGGCAGAGGTGTTTCTCTGCGCCCTCTCCCATGAGGTCACCGTCATGTCCGACGCTTCCGTCGTGTGCTCGAACCTGTCCTTCGCCTGGCCCGACGACACCCCCGTCTTCCACGATCTGTCCTTCGCCCTCGCCGCCGGCCGCACCGGCCTGGTCGCGCCCAACGGCGCAGGCAAGACCACCCTGCTCAAGCTGATCGCCGGCGAACTGCGGCCCGGCGCCGGGTCGGTGTCCGTGGCCGGCACCCTCGGCCACCTCCCGCAGAGCCTCCCGCTGACCGGCGGCCCCACCGTCGCCGAGGTCCTCGGCGTGGCCGGGGTGATCCGGGCGCTGGACGCCGTCGAGTCCGGCGATGCGAGCGAGGAGCACTTCGCGGCCATCGGCGACGACTGGGACATCGAGGAGCGCACCCGCGCCCAGCTGGACCGCCTCGGCCTGGCGGACCTCGCCCTGGACCGGACGCTGAGCACGCTCAGCGGCGGCCGGATCGTCTCGCTCGGCCTGGCGGCCCAACTGCTCAGGCGGCCCGACGTCCTGCTGCTCGACGAACCCACGAACAACCTCGACCGCGACGCCCGGCACAAGCTCTACGACGTGCTGGCGGACTTCACCGGCTGCCTGCTGCTGGTCAGCCACGACCGGGCGCTGCTCGACCGCATGGAGCGCGTCGCCGAACTGAGTGGCGGCGAACTGCGCTTCTACGGCGGCAACTTCACCGCCTACGAGGAGGCCGTACGGGTCGGGCAGGAGGCCGCGGAGAAGAACGTCCGCACCGCCGAGCAGGACGTGAAGCGGGAGACGCGGGAGTTGCAGCAGGCCCGCGAGCGCGCCGAGCGCCGGGCGGGCAACGCGGCCCGCAATCTCAAGAGCGCCGGCCTGCCGCGGATCTTCGCCGGGAACATGAAGCGCGGCGCGCAGGAGTCCGCGGGCCGCGCGGGCCGGACGCACGCCGACCGGGTCGGCGAGGCCAGGGCGCGGCTGGACGAGGCGGGGCGCGAGCTGCGCGACGAGCAGCGCATCACGCTGGACCTGCCGGAGACCGCCGTGCCCGCGGGCCGCACCCTCTTCCTCGGCGAGCGGCTGCGGGTCCGGCTCGGCGGGCGGGAGGTGTTCGCGGGGCAGGGCGTCGACCTGACGGTACGGGGGCCGGAGCGCATCGCGCTGACCGGCCCGAACGGTGCGGGAAAGAGCACGCTGCTCCGCCTGGTCAGCGGGGAGGCGGACCCGGACGGCGGCGCGGTCAGGCGGGCCGGCGGGCGGATCGCCCACCTGTCGCAGCGGCTGGACCTGCTGGACCCGGACCGCACTGTCGCCGAGAACTTCGCCGCGTACGCCCCGGACCGGCCGGAGGCGGAGCGGATGAACCTGCTCGCCCGCTTCCTCTTCCGGGGCGCCCGGGTCCGTCTGCCGGTCGGGGCGCTGTCCGGCGGGGAGCGGCTGCGTGCCACCCTGGCCTGCGTCCTGTGCGCGGAGCCCGCCCCGCACCTGCTGCTGCTGGACGAGCCGACGAACAACCTCGACCTGCTCAGCGCGAGCCGGCTGGAGAGCGCCCTGAACTCCTACCGGGGCGCCTTTGTCGTGGTGAGCCACGACGAGCGCTTCCTGGAGGAGATCGGCGTGGCCCGGTGGCTGCGGCTGGCCGGCGGGGAGCTGACGGAGACGGGGCCGCCCGGGGTGTGAGCCGCGGGAATGTCCGCCCGGCCCGTGCCGCCCCGCGGGCCGGGCGGATCTTGCGGCACCGGTGATCACCCGCCAGAGTGGTGACGTGAACCTCGATCATGTCTTCGTGTGCGGCGACCCGGCGCTCGACTTCGCCGCGACGCTGCGCGCCCGCCGCTCGGCGCGGTTCGAGATGTTCGCGGCGCTTGACCGGCTGGACGCCTGGTACGTGCAGTCGGGGGTCGTCGACGCGATCTCCCCGGCCGGGCAGGACGACGTGGACCGGGCGACGGCCGTACGGGAGGCCGTCTACCGGCTGGTCACCGCGCGCCGGCTCGGCGAGGACTGCGACGGCGAGGCGCTGGCCCTGGTCAGCAGCGCGGCACGCGCCCCCTCCGCGGTGCCGCAGCTCACCGCGTCCGGCCGCTGGACGGCGGCGACACGCGGAGGCGCTGTCCGCGGTCGCGCGGCACGCCGTCGAACTGCTGAGCGGGCCTGACGTGCCGCTGCTCAAGGAGTGCGGCAATCCCGAGTGCACCCGTGTCTACCTCGACCGGTCCCGCGGCACGCGGCGGCAGTGGTGCGGTATGGAGTCCTGCGGCAAGAAGTTCGAGGCCGCCGCCTACCGCGCCCGCAGGAGGAGCACGGCGGTCGCGGCCGGCTGACGCTTCGGGCCGCGCCGGCTCAGCTCGGCTCGAAGCGCCCCCGCAGGTAGTCCGCCGCCTGGCGGTTCGCGGTCCTGGCGGCGTCCACCGTGCCGGCCATCGCGAAGAAGCCGTGGGCCATGCCCAGGTAGCGGTTGAGCTGCACGGGCACTCCGGCCTCGGCGAGCCGCCGGGCGTACGCCTCGCCCTGGTCGCGCAGCGGGTCGTACTCGGCGGTGATGACCAGCGCCGGGGGCAGTCCGCTCAGGTCGTCCGCCCGCAGCGGTGAGGCCAGCGGGTCGGCGGCGTCCGCGCCCGGGGCCAGGTAGTGACGGGCGTACCAGGCCACCGAGTGGTGGTTGAACAGCCACGGGTCGGCGTTGTCGCGCATCGACCCGTCGTCGGCGAGCTGGTCGGTGTTGGGGTACACCAGGAGCTGGGCGGCCAGCGGGAGGTCGCCGGCGGCGCGGGCGAGCAGGGTCACCGCGGCGGCCAGATTGCCCCCGGCGCTGTCGCCGCCGACCGCCAGCCTGGCCGGGTCGGCGCCGAGGTCGCCCGCGCACTCGGCGACCCAGCGCAGGGCCGCGTGGCAGTCGTGCACCGCCGCGGGGAACGGGTGCTCGGGGGCGAGCCGGTATCCGACGGTGACGACCAGGCAGCCGGCCTCCGCGGCCAGGGTCCGGCAGAGCACGTCGGCGGTGTCGATGCTGCCGAGAGTCCAGCCGCCGCCGAAGTAGTAGAGCAGCGCGGGCAGCGGCCGCTCGGCGCTGGGCCGGTAGACCCGGGCCGTCAGCTTGCCGCCCGGTCCTGGGAAGCGCCGCTCGGTGACCTCGTACAGCGGGCGCGGACTCCCGCCCGCCGCCTGGATCGCGGCGAGGTCGGCGGCGCGGGCCTCTTCCACTGAGAGCGCGTACAACGGCGGCTGCCCGCCGCGGACGCGCAGCTCGCGCAGGGCCTGGATCTGTGGGTCGAGCGGCATGCCGTTTCCCTCCGGGTCGGTGGTGGGGCGCTGGCGCGGTCGTAGGGGCTGCGGCGGTACGGGCGGTACGGGCGCCTGGACGGCTCGGCGCAGGCGGCGGGCCGATATGCCGGACGTCGGCCGGTCCCTGCGGGTCAGGGAGGTGGGGGGCCGGGCCAGGTCCAGCGGTGCCAGGCCACCCGGAAGCCCGCGCGGTCCACCAGGGCGACGGCCGCGCGGTAGCCGGGGGGCGCGGCCACGTCGGTGATGCGGTAGCCCTTGGACCAGGCGTCCTCGGTGCGGTGGGCCGCGGTCGGGGCGGCGCCGGTGACCTGGATCCGCAGCCCCTGGGCCAGCCGGCCGCCGTGCGCCTTGACCAGGGCCTCCTTGCGGGCCCAGAGCCGGGCGAACCGTTCGGCCCGGTCCTCGGCGTCCGGGGCCGCGCCGACGAGCCGGGCCTCCGCCGGCAGGAAGTAGCGGTGCGCCATCGCCGCGGCGTCCACCTGCGGCCGTACCTGCTGGACGTCCACGCCCACCCGGCGCGACCGGGTGACCGCGACCATGGCGATGCCGCCGGAGTGCGAGAGGTTGACCTGCGCGCCGCGCCACCGGCCGGCCAGCTCGGGTTTGCCGTGCGGACCGGACGTCCAGCGGATCTGCCGGGGCGGCGCTCCGAGCTGCCCGGCGACGATGTGGCGGACGGCGCCGTGCGCGACGATGAAGCGGCGCCGGTCCTCGTCCGAGCGGTAGCTCTCGGCCCGCAGCCGCTCACCGGCGTCGAGGACGGCGAGCAGGGCCGCGAGCACGCGTTCCGACCGCTGGTCGGGCACCAGCCACACCTGGACCACGTCCCCGGACCCGGCCCCGCCCGGTGGCGGTGGCGGTGGGCCGCTCATCGCGGCACCTCCGGGTCCGCCCGGTCCCTGACCAGCTCGGCCAGCCGGCGTACGCCCTCCTCGATCCGCTCCGGCGGCAGGGCGCTGCACGACAGCCGGATCGCCCGGCGGCCCCCGCCGCCGGACCGGCTGGCGTAGAAGAAGCTCATCGGGGTCCACAGCACCCCGTAGTCGCGCCCGGAGATCTCCAGCAGGTGCCCGTCCGCGGTCAGCGGGACGTCGAGCACGGCGAAGAAGCCGCCGGCGGGCGTGTTCCAGCGGACCCTCGGGTCGCCGCCGAAGGACCGCTCCAGCGCGGCCAGCAGGGTGCGCAGATTGCCGCGGTAGAAGGCGGTCTTCGCCTTGCCCGCGGCCCGCAGGCTGCAGCCGGCCTCCACCAGGAAGCCGCCGATGACCGCCTGCGCGACCGGCGAGGTGTTCACCGTGAGCAGGCTCTTGACCGTGGACAGCTCCTCCGCGAGCAGGGTGCGCCGGCCGTCCGCGGCGACCACCGTCTGGTCGGCGACCAGGAAGCCCACCCGGGCGCCGGGGAAGCAGGACTTGGCGAACGAGCCGAGGTAGACGACCCGCTGCCCGGTGTCGAGCGCCTTGAGCGTCGGCCGGGGCTCGTCGTCGAGGCCGAACAGCCCGTACGGGTCGTCCTCCAGGATCAGCAGGTCGGCCTGCGCCGCCACCTCCAGCAGCCGGCGCCTGGCGGGCACCGGCATCGAGGCGCCCGAGGGGTTGGCGAAGCTCGGCACCAGGTAGAGCGCGCGCGGGCGCCGCCCGGTGGCCCTGACGGCGTCCGCCACGGCCCGCACCGTCTCCGGGTCGAGTCCGTCGGCGGACTCGGGGACCGGCACGACCTCGATGCCGAGCAGCCGGGCCGCACCGGTGAGGCCGACGTAGCCGGGTTCGACGGCCAGCACCACGTCGCCGGGTCCCGCGCACAGCCCGCGCAGGGCGATGACCATGGCCTCCTGGCAGCCGGTGGTGACCATGACCGCCTGCTCGGGCACCTCGATGCCCTCGTCCACCAGGAGCATCCGGGCGATCAGCGCGCCGAGGTGGCCGTTGGTCCTGCCGTACTGGAGCAGCTGGCGCTGCCGCTGCTCGGGGCCGAGGCCGAGTCCTTCCAGGTGGGCCAGGTAGCTGCGCAGGTATCTGTCCAGGTCGTCCGTGCTGTGGAAGCCGTCGTAGGGGCGTCCCGCGGCCAGCGGGACGGCGTCGGGGAAGCGGGCGGCGACCTCGTTGAGGAAGTTCATCGACGCCGACTCCGGGTCGGACACCGACTCGTGCAGTTCCTCGCGGGCCAGCTCCACCGCTGCGCTGTCCATCGTCATCCCTCCGTCCTCAGTACCGCCGCCGACCGGTCGATCGAGGCGAGGTCGGGGCGTCCGGTGAGCGCCATGGTGTGGGCCAGCTCCTCGGTCGCCAGGTCGAGCACCGCGGCCACTCCCGCGGCGCCGTCCGCGGCCAGGCCCCACAGGACGGGGCGGCCCAGCAGGACCGCGCGGGCGCCCAGCGCGAGAGCGGCGAAGGCGTCGGTGCCGCCGCGCACCCCGCCGTCGAAGAGCACCGGGCAGGCGTCCCCGACCGCGTCCGCCACCTCGGCCAGCGCGTCCAGGCTCGCCGCGGCGCCGTCGAGCTGCCGGCCCCCGTGGTTGGAGACGATGACCGCGTCGGCGCCGTGCCGTACGGCGAGGGCGGCGTCCTCGGCGGTGAGGATGCCCTTGAGCACCAGCGGCAGGTCGCTGCGCGCCCGGAGCCAGGCCAGGTCGGACCAGGTCACCGACGGGTCGACGGCCTCCGCGGCATGGGCGGCCAGGGCCGAGCGCCCGGCGCCGGCGCGGTGGGCGGACGCCGTCTCGGCCGGGTCGAGGTTGGCGGCGCGGATGCCGGGGCCGAGCGCGAAGCCGTTGCGCGCGTCGCGGTGGCGGCGGCCCAGCCGGGGCGCGTCCACGGTCAGGACGACCGCCCGGCAGCCCGCGGCGGCGGCGCGTGCGACCAGGCCGGCCAGCACCTCGCGGCGGCGCAGCCAGTAGACCTGGATCCACAGCGGCCCGGTGGCCGCGGCGGCGATGTCCTCCAGGGTGCGGCTGGCGTAGATGCTGACCACGTACAGCGCGCCTGCCGCGCCGGCGCCGCGGGCGGTGGCGACCTCGCCTTCGGGGTGCGCCAGCCGGTGGTAGGCGGTGGGCGCGACGCCCAGCGGTGTGCCGAGCCGGGAGCCGAGGACTTCGGTGCCGGTGCGGCAGTGCGAGACGTCGACCAGCACCCGGGGGCGCAGCGTCACCCGGCCGAAGGCGCGCCGGTTGGCGTCGACCGTCCGCTCGGTCTCGGCGCCGCCCTCGATGAAGTCCCAGACCCGGTCGTCGCCGAGCCGCAGCCGCGCCGCGTGCCGGTAGTCCTCGACGCTCGCGGGCGGCGCCTGCGGCCCGGGGGCGGTCATCGCAGCCGCCCGCGGGCCGCCGCGAGGGCGTCGGGACGCACCTCGGCACCGACGTCGAAGACCGCGAGCGACAGCGCCCCGGTGTCGTGGTCGGCCAGGACCAGGCGGCACGGCTCCGCGGGCGGCTCCGCCAGTTCGCCGGCCAGCTCCCACCACACCCCGGTGCCCGGGCGGCCCGGGTCGGCGGCCCGCACGTGCCGCACCCCGGCGGGCGCCGGGGTGCCGGCCGCCAGTGCCGCCCCGAGGACGGCGGTCACAGGGCCGGGTCCGCCGCCGAGCGCGGCGCATTCGGCGGCGAGCGACGCGGCGGAGGACCGGGCGCGGGTGACCACGGGGCCGAGGCCGACCGAACGCTCCCCCGGCCGCTGCTCGCCGAACAGCAGCGCCACACCGCTTGCCGCGGCCGGCAGCGCGACCGGGACACGCGGGTCGTAGGGCAGCGCGGGCTGTTCGACCACCAGCAGCAGCGCGCGCGGAAGTCCGGCGCTGCCGGCGTACGCGCGGATCAGGCGCAGCGCGGTGAAGGCGCCGGCGCCGCCCTGGTCGCTGACCGCGAACGCCATCGGGCCGCCGGGGCAGACATGGCTCAGCATGGTCGTCGTGGCGCGTCCCGGGGTGATGTCGGGGACGCAGTAGGCCAGGACGAGCAGGTCGACGGACTCGCCCTCGGGGACGGCCAGCCGGATCAGCGCCTCGGCCATCTCGCCGTACGACTGGCCGCCGCGCTCCAGCGCGCCCGCCTCCAGGCCGAGGCCGTAGGGGCGCAGCAGGTCGGTGAGGTAGATCCGCAGCCGCCCGGTGTGCCGGGGGTCGCCGGCGAGGGCCGCGGAATCGGGGAACGCCAGGCGCACGGCGCGGCGGACTCCCCAGTCGGCGGGGACCCGGTCGCCGGGGCGGTGTGGCACGAAGGTGCGCATCGTCACTCTTCCGTGAGCAGGTTTCCCGCGACGTAGTCGGCGAGCGAGCCGACCGTGCCGAAGTCGTCGCGGCCGAGTTCCTCGACGCTGATCTCCAGGTCGAGGCGCTCCTCCAGCTCCAGGACGAGTTCGAGGCCGGTCGTCGAACTCAGCCCGAGGGCGTCCATCAGCGCGGTGTCGGCGGTGGTGCCGGTCACCTCGCGCTTGAGGACCCGCGGCAGGAGGTCGCAGATGCTGTCGACCAGCTGATCGCGCAGCGCCGGGTCGATCGCGGTCGGGGCGGTGTCCTGCTCCGTCATCGGTGGTCCTTTCGGTGCGGGGGTGCGGGGGTGCGGGGCGCGCCGGAGCCGGTCCTTACGGCCGCGGCGGGGTGGTCAGTGCATGAGGGCCATCGCCGAGAAGGTGGCGCCGCGCCCGGCGCCGGCGGCGGCCATCACGTACGGCTCTCCCCGGCGCAGCAGCCCCCGGCTCCGCGCGGTGCGGTAGTTGATGAAGCTGTCCGCGCAGAAGACGTGCCCCGTGCTCGCCACGTTGTCGAGCAGGACGCGTTCGCGGGGGTAGCCCAGGGTGCGGCAGACCTGGTGCCAGGCCACGCGGTTGACGTTGTGCGGCAGGATCAGGCCGACCTCGTCCATCGTCAGCCCGGCCCGTGCGACGGCGGCCCTGATGGCGTCGGCCAGCGCTTCGGCGTACACCCGCTGGAATTCCAGGGCGGCCTCGTGCGCGTCGGTGTCGAACTCGCCGCGCAGATCGGTGGCGTAGGACAGCAGCCGGTCGCGGTCCCCCGACGCGGCGACCAGGCAGGCCGAGGCGCCCTCGCCGAAGAAGGACGTCTCGGGCACGAGCTGGGCCTCGCCGGTGAATGCCTTCTCACCGGCCAGCACCAGGGCGAGGCCGTCGGTGTCGCCGTCGGCGGCCAGCAGCCGTCCCGCGGCGTCCACGGCCAGCAGGCCGGAGGCGCAGGCGTGGTGGCCCACCGCGAAGACGGCCGCGTGGCCGAGGCCGAACTCCTCGCACAGCTCGCTGACGGGGTCGAGCGGGTAGGGCACGGCGGTGGGGAAGGTGCGCGCGTGCAGGACGTAGCGGACGCGGTGCTCCTGTCCGCGCAGCGGTTCGAGCAGCGCGACCGCGCCCCGGAGCAGGTCGAGCAGGCCGCCCCGCGGGTCGCGGGCGACCTCGCCGAGCCGGTGGTAGCGGCGGAAGATCTTGATCTGCATCTCGGACAGCCCCAGCCGCCGGGCCGGCTCCTCGATCGGCACCCGGTCGCCCGGCAGGTAGGCGGCCACCGCCATCAGCGCGGTCACCGGGCGGTGCCCGCGGGCACCGCCGGGGCCAGCGCCGCCTCGACGGCTACCGCCTCCCACGCGCGGGCGAGCGCCTCGGCCTCGGCGGGAGAGATGAAGTGGGTGTCGATGCGGATCTCCAGCCGCAGGCCCTCCGGGACGTCCTCGGCGGTGACGAACAGCCGCTCAGCGGGGATGTCGTGCCGGGCGGTCCAGGTGAAGGTGCTCCCGGCCGGCGCCGTCCGCAGCGTCCGCGCCAGCTGCTCGGCGGTCATGTCCTGGCCGTCCGGCGGCGGCAGGTGCGCGCTGCGGTCGTTGAAGAAGCAGCCGACCTCGACGTCCTCGCCGCGTTCCCGGGAGACGCGGGCGGTCAGCTCGCGCAGCCGCTCGGGGTGGAAGTAGGCGTGCTTGTAGGCGGACAGGGTGGCGCTCCCGGCGCGTTGGACCGCCTCCTCGACGGTGGCGTCCTCGACGTCCAGGAGGCAGCCGCCGGCCTGGGCGACCATGCACACCACGTCGGCCAGGCCCGGCCGGAAGCGGTTGTTGACGACCGGCCGGACCGCCACGGGGCTGATCCCCGTGGTCCGGTGCAGCGCGACCGCGAACAGCGCCAGCAGGACGGTGGTCATGGCGGCGCCCGTTCGCGCGGCGATCACCGGCAGGGCCGCCGTCAGCGCCGGGGAGCGGAAGTCGGCGTCCCAGTGCCGCGGGCTGCGCGGGTCGCTGGGGCCGGGCAACTGCCGGGCGGGGACCGCCCGCAGGACGCTCTCCCAGTAGCGCAGCGCCCTGTCGTTCTGCCGCTGCCCCGCCGGTGAGCGCTGCCACCTGGCCTGGTCGAGCTGCTGGAGGCCGGCGGCGGGCGCGGTCTGCCTGGCCCGCACCTCACGGAGCATCAGGGCGCCGCCCAGCGCGTCGGTGACCAGGTGGTGCATGACGGTGACCAGGTGGGTGGGCAGGCCGTGCTTGCGCACCGCGCCCATCCGGACCGGCCAGTCGTCCGCGTAGTCGAAGACCGTACGGCGGTAGTGCTCCTCGACCGCGGCGGCGACATCGTCCGGATCATCGCCGTCGGCAGCGTCGTAGACCTCGAGGACGGTCCGGCCCGTGGCGAACAGCTGCTGGGTGGGCCGGCCCCGGTCGTCGAACCGCAGCCGGGTGCGCATCGAGGGGAAGCGGCCCATCAGATAGCGCAGTTCCTCCGCCAGTCCTGCGAGGGTCGTGCCCGCCTCCAGCGGGGCCCGGCCGCCGATCGGCAGCGCGCTGCGCTGGCCCTGCATCGCGTGCCAGATCTCCCACATCCCCCACGACATCTCGTCCACGCCCGAGCCCTCCCCCGCGAAGTCGACCGCCACCCGCTCGGTGAGCTCGGGTCCTGCGGCCCGCGCCGCTCCGCGCCGGGTGGCCTCGGGCGTCGCGGCCTGTCCCGCCGCATGCCCGGTGGCCTCGGCCGCCGCAGCCTGTCCGCCGTCCTGGCCGGCCATGTCAGACCGCCGCCGTCTGGGCGCGGTGCCGCTGGCGCATCAGGAACTTGCGGACCTTGCCGGTCGGGCCGACGATCAGGTCGGCCTCGGAGACGACCACGACGCTGCGCAGCGTGGCCGCGGCGGCGTCGGTCAGCGCGGCACGCACCGCCGCCGTACGGTCGGCGCCCGGGTCCGCGGTGGCGTACAGCGCGAGCAGGACGTCGGTGACCACCCGGCCGCCGACCTCCATCGACACCACCGTGCAGTCGTGCACGTCGGGGCAGCCGGCGAGGATGCGCTCCTCGGTCATGGCCGTGTAGAGCCACTCGCCGCCGAGGTCGACGGCGTCGACCGCCCGGTCGACGTGGAAGTAGTAGCCCTCCTCGTCGCGGTACATCAGGTCGCCGGTGAGGTAGTAGCCGCCCAGCCGGTTGCGGTAGGTCGCGGACGAGTCGTTCCAGTAGCCGGGGGCCAACGTCGGCGCCTTCAGCCCCAGCTGGCCGACCTCGCCGACCGGGACCTCCCGCCCGGTGGCGGTGTCCAGCAGCGCCACCTCGGCGAAGCCGTGCGGCACACCGACGCAGCGCCCGTAGCGCTCGGTGTCCTTGCTGTGGGTGATGTGGAAGGCGGAGTGGCCCATCTCGGTCGAGCCGAGGCCGTCGACGAAGCGGGAGCCCGGCGTACGCCGTACGCCCTCGCGGGTGGCGGTCTCGCGCGAGCCGACCGCGACGAGGCGGCGGATGTGCGGTTCGTGCGCGCAGTCGCCGGTGTTGAACCACAGCGACACCGAGTCCAGGTCCCGGGTGCTCAGGTCCTGCCGGGCCAGCTGGGTCCAGGTCGCGGCGAAGCCGAAGACCCCGGTCGGCTTCCAGCGCTCGATGGCCCGCACCACCGCGTCGCCGTCGTTCTGGGTGGACAGGAACAGCAGGTCGCTGCGGAAGCACAGGGCCATGTTCAGCGCGGAGATGCCGGCGGCGTGCGCGGCGGGCAGCGCGCTGAGGATCCGCTCGGCGCCCCGGGCGCGCGGCGCCGACAGCCGGAAGAGCCGGGTGGCCGCGAAGAGGCTGCCGTTGGAGTGCACCACCGCCGCGGGCATCCGGGTGGTGCCCGACGAGTGGGTGATGGCGATCGGGTCGTCGGGGTGGTGGCGGTACGCCGCGGGCGCCTGCGCCGGGTCCCCGGTGCCGGCCTCCGCCGCGTCGGCGTGGACGGCGAGGCCGAGGTCCTGGCCGGCCAGCCGCTCGCGGTGCTCCTGGTCGGTCACCAGGCCGACACCGCGCAGCCGGCGGATGTACTCGGCGGCGATGTCGCCGGGTATGTGCGGGTTGACCAGCGCGGGGATCGCGCCCAGCCAGGTCAGGGCCAGGAAGTTCAGCAGGCAGTCGGCAGAGGCCGACACGTGGACGGCGACCGGGTCGCGCGGGCCGATGCCCCGCGCGTGCCACCAGGCCGCCCTGGCGGCCACGCGCTCGCGGAGCCGGCCGAGGGTCAGCTCCTGCCACGCCGGGTGCCCGTCGACGGGGACGTCGAAGGTGGCGCCTGGGCCTTCGGGGTCGGCCCCGTGCTCGAAGAGCCTGGGCAGCACGTTGCCCGCGCCCAGTTCCGGGTCGGCGGCCAGCCGCGCGCGGATGTTGGTGCCGTTCACAGCGTTTCTCCTTCGTCTCGCCTGGTCCTGGTGCGGGCCGGCTGCGCGGCCGTGGCCGGGGCCGGCTGCGTGGTGGGGGTGCGGGCCGGTCGCCGGGCGGCGGCGGGGGCCGGCCGCGTGGCGCCGTCAGGACCCGGCCGCACGATCGCGGCGCGGACCGGCCGCACGGCCGCAGGGCGCGGGCCGGCCGTCATCCGGCACCGGCCGTCTTCTCGACCGCCGCCCGCAACTGGGCCCGGGTGGGCTGGCAGGCGAGGTCCAGCTCGCGGGCGAAGGGCAGTACGGCGCCGTCCGGCCGGGTGATCCGCCGGGGCGGTGCGATCAGCCGCATCTCCTCGGCGGCCGTGGCGAGGATCTCCGCGCCGATGCCGCACGACCGGTTGGAGTCGTCCACCACGACCAGCCGTCCGGTGCGCTCCAGCGAGGCGGCGAGCCCCTGCCAGTCGAAGGGGTAGAGCGAGCGCGGGTCGAAGACCTCGACGGAGATCGACCCGGCCAGGTCCTCGGCGACTGCCAGCGCGTCGTGCACGAGATGCCCCACCGCCACCACCGTGACGTCGGTGCCCGCGCGGTGGACCCGGCCCACCCCGAGCGGCACCGGGGCGAGGTCAGCGAAGTCGACCAGCTCGCGCAGGCCCAGCGCACCGGACGGCGCGAAGACCACGACCGGGTCGTCGTCCCGGATCGCCGTCACCAGCAGGCCGTAGGCGTCCGTCGCGGTCGCCGGCACCACGGTCTTCACACCGACATGCGCGAACAGGCTGTACGGGTGGTCGGAGTGCTGGCCCGCCCAGCTGTCCCGCGAGCCGGAGCCGGGCAGCAGATAGGTCACCGGCACCCGGGTCTGGCCGCCGGTCATGAGCGAGAACTTGTGCGCCTGGTTGGCGATCTGCTCGAAGACCAGGAAGAGCAGCGCCGGGATCTGGAACTCCACCAGCGGGCGCATCCCGGCCATCGCCGCGCCGGTGGCGAAGCCGGTGAACGCCTGCTCGGAGATCGGCGTGTCCAGCACCCGGTCCCTGCCGAACCGGCGCAGCAGGCCGGCGGTGGCGTAGCTGACGGCCACACCGACGTCCTCGCCGAGCACGCAGACGGCCGCGTCGCGCTCCATCTCGTCGCCGATCGCGCGGTTCAGCGCCTTGAGGTAGGACAGGTTCGGCATCAGAGCGCCCCCGCCCTGGCGCGCATCCCGGTGGCGTAGAGGTGGTCGAGGGCGGTGGCCGGGTCGGGGTGCGGGCCCGCGAGCGCGAACCGTACCGCCTCGTCGAGCCGGGCCGCGGTCTCCGCGTCGATCGCGGCGCGGGTGGCCGCGGGGATGCGGGCGCCCTGGATCTCCAGCGGGTCGCGGGCCTTCCCCTCGGCGACCTCCTCGTCCGTGCGGTAGCGGGGGCGCGCGGTGTGCTCCCAGGTGTGGTGGGCGTCGAAGCGGTAGGTGGCGCACTCCAGCAGGGAGGGCCCCCCGCCCGACCTGGCCCGCGCGACGGCCTCGGCTGTCGCGTCCAGGACCGCCTGCGGGTCCATCCCGTCCACGGTGGACGCGGGGATGCCGAAGGCCGCGGCCCGCCCGACGACCGAGCCGGCCATCGTGTCGGCGGGGCGCATCGAGGTGGCGAAGCCGTTGTTCTCGCACACCAGGACGACCGGCACCCGCCACAGCGCGGCCAGGTTGAAGGTCTCCAGGACCACGCCCTGGCTGACCGCGCCGTCGCCGAAGTAGGCGACCGCGACCCGGTCGGAGCCGGCCCGCCGGAAGGCCCAGGCGGCGCCGGTCGCGATCGGCACGGCGGCGCCGACGATCGCGTCGGCCCCGAGGATTCCCACGCCGAAGTCGGCCGCGTGCATCGAGCCGCCCCGCCCGCGGTTGAGCCCGGTGGTGCGGCCCGCCAGCTCGGCCATCATCCGGGCCGGGTCGGCGCCCTTGGCGAGCACATGGCCGTGCCCCCGGTGGGTGCTGGTGATCACGTCGTCGGGACGCAGCGCCGCGCAGGTCCCGGCGGCGACCGCCTCCTGCCCTGTGCAGGGGTGGATGCCGCCGCGGATCACACCGGTACGCACCAGGGCGACCGCCCGCTGCTCGAAGCCCCGGATCAGGCTGACGGTCCGGTAGAGGCCGACCGGGTCGGCGGCCGGTTCAGCCACGGCGGGCCGGCCGGTCGGCGCGCCAGATCACCGGGCAGTAGGCGGGGTCGGCGTAGTCGGGGCGGCCGTCCGGCAGCCGCCGGACCAGGACGTCGTGGTTGTACGCGGCCTCGCTGCCGTCGCTGAGCGGGAACCTGCGGTATTCGTTGCCGCCGTCCTGGAGGTGGAAGGAGACCGCGCGGCGCGGCCGGTCGCTGCGGTTGGGGCCGCTGCCGTGGTAGGTCAGGCAGTGGTGGAAGCTCATGTGCCCCTTGGGGATCACCAGCGGCACCTTGCGGATCTCGGCGCCGTTGTAGGCGGCGTTCTCGGCGAGGACCCGCTCCAGGTCGCTCTTGTCGCGCTCGGCGAAGTGCTTGGTCATCGAGTCCTCGCGGCCGGTCTCCTTCCACAGGTGGCTGCGGTCGACGACGGTGAGGGTGCCCATCTCCTCGTCGCAGTCGTGGAAGGGGATGAACGCGGTCAGCATCCGCTCCGAGGTGGACGTGGACCAGTAGTGCTTGTCGAAGTGCCAGGGCACGATGTTGCTGGGCTCGCCGCTGACCGCCGGTTTCAGGATCAGCGTCGACTGGAAGACCCGGATCTCGTCGGCTCCGGCCAGCCGGGCGGCCACCGCGCCGATCAGCGGCTTGCGCAGGATGCGGGCGAGCGGGTCGCTCTCCACGTGCACGTAGTCGTTGTGGCGCTGGACCGGTCCGTCGGAGGGCTGCCAGGCCGCCAGCCGCGGCGGGCGGACCGGCAGCGTACGGCTGCGCTCCCCCGCGTAGTAGCGCTCGCTGGCGGCGACCAGCTCGTCCACCTCCTCGTCGGCCAGCAGCTTCTTGGTCAGGTACCAGCCGTGCCGGGCGTAGAAGGCGACGTCGTCGTCGTCCGGCAGCAGCGCGGCCTCCGCGTCGGTGAGGGCGAACCGCGGGTCCTGTGCGGAGTCCTGGGCAGTGGTCATCACAGGCCCGCCTGCGTGGTCTGGCGCACGGCGGCGAGTTCGCGTTCCTTGGCCTCGTACAGCGCGGGGATGTTGCTGGTGCCGAAGGTGCGGGCGCCGTGCCGCTCGATCAGCTCCCAGAAGAAGGTCCGCCGCACATGCAGGGACTTGGCGAATATCTGGTACATCTGCCCCCAGTGGTCGCGGTCGACCAGGATGCCGCGCGGGCGCAGCCGGTCCACCGGCAGGTCGACGGCGCCCAGCCGCCCGTCCAGCGAGCTGTAGTAGCTGTCGGGGGTGGGCGCGAAGCCGACGCCCCGGTCGCCGAGCGTGTCGACGGCGGCCACGATGTCGTGGCTGCTCAGCGCCAGGTGCTGGACGCCGGGGCCGCGGTGCCAGGCGAGGAAGTCGTCGATCTGGCCGGGCGAGTGGGTCAGGTCCGGCTGGATCAGCGTGAGCGTGGCGCCGCCGCCCGGGCTCTGCACCACCTGCGAGAACATGCCCTGGCCGCCGACCTCGATGTACTCCTCGAAGATCAGGTCGAAGCCGAACGCCGAGTGGTAGAACCGCGTGGTCGCCTCCAGGGTCCCGGGCTCCAGGCAGACCGCGGCGTGGTCGATGGTGCGCAGCAGCTCGGGTTCGGCCGGCGGCCTGCCGTCCAGCATCTCGATGGCGCCGGGCAGGAACTCCCCTTCGGCGCCGTGCCGTTCGACCAGCCGGTGCACCACGTCGCCGAAGCCGGAGACGGTGGCCGTCACGACCGACGCGCCGCCGCCGGAGTACGTCCGCGGTGCCTCGATCGCCGCCGCGCCGCCCGCCACCGAGCCGGTCCAGGCGGCCTGCGTGTCGTGCGTGCGGAAGGCGATCACGGCCACCCCGTCGCCGTGCCGTGACACGTACTGCACGGCGGGGTGGTCGGGCAGCAGGCCCGAGGTCAGCAGCACCCGGCAGTCGCCCTGTGCCAGCAGCAGGCTGCGCTGTCCGGCCATGCCCGTCTCGGGTCCGCCCTGCCCGCAGAGGCGGAAGCCGAACGCGGAGCACAGGACGAACGCCGCCTGGCTCGCGTCGCCCACGTAGAACTCGACATGATCGATGCCGAGGTAGTCCATTGCCGCTCCTTCGTCGATAACTCGGTGCTGTCAGACCGTGCGGGACAGCCGCGTGCCCGGCCGGCCGTAGACGAGGCTGACGTTGTGGCCGCCGAACCCGAACGAGTTCGACATCACGTGGCTGATCCCCGGGGCCGGACGCGGGCCCTTGCGGATGTGGTCGAGGTCGCAGGCGGGGTCCGGGTCGTCCAGGTTGTGGGTCGGCGGCAGCAGCCCGCGCCGCAGCGCCAGGACGGAGACCGCCGACTCGACCACTCCCGAGGCGCCGAGCATGTGGCCGGTGACCGCCTTGGTGGCGCTGACCGGCGGGCAGCCGTCCCCGAAGACCCGGCGGATCGCGACGGCCTCCGCGCGGTCGCCGATCTTGGTGCTGGTGCCGTGCGCGTTGATGTAGCCGATGTCCGCCGGCTCGATCCGCGCGTCGGCCAGGGCGCGGCGCATGGACGCGGCGGCGCCCTCGCCGTCGGGGTGCGGGGTGGTGGGGTGGTGGGCGTCGTTGGTGGCGCCCCAGCCGCTGACGGCGGCGTAGCCGGCGGCGCCGCGCGCGTCCGCGTGCTCGGTGCGCTCCAGGACCAGGACGCCGGCACCCTCGCCCAGCACCAGGCCGTTGCGGCGCCGGTCGAACGGGCGGCTTGCGGCGGCCGGTTCCGCGGCCCAGCCGCGGGCCAGCGCGCGGGCGTTGCCGAAGGTGTCGGCCAGGGTCGCGAACAGCGGCGCCTCGCTGCACCCGCACACCATCACGTCGACCTCGTCGGCGCGCAGCAGCCGCAGGCCCTCCCCGACGGACTGCGCCCCGGCCGCGCACGCGGTGGCGATCGCCGAGCTGTAGCCGCGGATGCCGTGCCGGATGGCGACGCGGGACGCGCCCATGTTGGGCAGCATCCCCGGCAGCAGGTAGGGGCTGACGCCCAGCCGGCCGCGCTGCGTCCTGGTGACGACCTGGGCCTCCAGGGTGGCCAGGCCGCCGGTGCCGGAGATGATGACGCCGATCCGGTAGGGGTCGACGTCGCGGCCCACCTCGATGCCGGCGTCGGCCAGCGCGTCGGCCGCGGCCTGCATCGCCATCACGATGTAGCGGTCCACCACCCGGGTCTCGGGTCCGGCCAGCACCGAGGCGGGGTCGATCGGCGGCGCGAAGGCGGCCACCTCGGCGCAGCCGTCGAGCGGGCCGCCGGCCGGCGGGCGGACCAGCCCGGAGCGGCCCTCGCACATCGCCGCCATGACCTCCGCGGCGCTGGTGCCCACCGGGGTCACCATGCCCATTCCGCTGATGACGACGTCCGCCCGTCCCTCGCCGGCGGTTCGCTGACCTGTCACGGCTGTGCTCCTTCGCTGTCGTGTGGTCCCGATCCGGGCCGCGCGTCGCTCTCCTGCGGCCCGGCGCCCAGCAGGACGGCGCCCGCACGGTCGCGCGCCGCGGCGGTGGCGGCCTGGTCGACACGGATCAGCAGCGCCTCGTCGGCGTCCCCGTCCTCCAGCAGCAGCGCCGCCACGTCGAGTCCCGCATTGGTGTCGCCGACGCACACCACCGGGCCGGTCAGCTGCCATCGCGCGGCCAGATGGCCGGCCACGGCGTTGGGCACGGCCTGGAAGAACAGCAGCGGTCCCGGCCGGCCGCCGCCCTCCACGATCCCGGCCACGTGCACCGCGCCCGCGAGGTCGCCCAGCGGGCTGACCACGACCACCGCGGTGACCGCGGCGGCGGCAGCGGGCCTGCGCGCGAGGCAGCGGCGGGCCGTCTCGGCGGCGAGCGGGCTGAAGGAGGACACCACGAACCCGGCGAGCGGCGGGGGAACGCGGTCCGCCGCCGACTCCGGCCACGCCGCGGCGGCGAGCACCCGGAGCCCCGCGGCCTCGGCCTGCCCGGTCAGGGATGCGGCGGCGCTGCGGCCGGGTCCCGCCGGCGTCAGAAGGGTCACGGCGTACCGACCAGGAGCGCCGTGTTCGCCCCGCCGAAGGCCATGGTGAGGCTGAGGCCGTACGCGGACCCGGCGTCCGCGGGCCGGTCGAGGATCAGGCCGAGCGGGCAGCTCGGGTCGGGGCCGAGGTAGCCCGCGTTGACCGGCAGTTTCCCGGCGCTCAGCGCGGACATGGTGACGACCAGTTCGAGCAGGGCGCCGGCCTCCAGCGCCTGGCCGTGCACGGCCTTGGTGGAACTCACCGGCACGGTACGGGCCGAGTCGCCGAACGCCCTGTGCAGCGCGGCGGATTCGGCGGTGTCGCCGGCCGGCGAGCCGGAGCCGTGCGCGTTGACGTAGCCGATCTCTTCGGGCCGCAGCCGCGCGCGGTGCAGCGCGTCGGTGATCGCGCGGGCCAGCCCGGCGCCGTCGGGCCGCGGCCGGCAGACGTGGTGGGCGTCGCCCGCCCGGCCCCAGCCGGCCAGCATGGCCAGCGGGCGGGCCCGCCGCCGCGCGGCCGAGGCGGCGGACTCGACCACGACGGCGACCACCGCGTCGCCCAGCAGCAGCCCGCTGCGCCCGGCGCTGAACGGGCGTACCCGCCCGTCGCGGGCGAGCGCGCGTCCGGCGTCGAAGACGGCGAACTGGTCGGCGTCGACCAGATACCCGGCCGCCACCACGATCCGGTCGGCCCGTCCCCTGGCGATCAGCGCGGCGGCGTCGGCGACCGCAGTGCTCGACGCCACGCAGGCCGAGGTGTACGCCCGCGACGCGCCGGACAGCCCGCTGCGGCGCGCGACGGTGGCGGCGAAGGCGTCAGAGCCGTGAGCCGGCCGCTCCTCCTCCGGCACCCGCGGCAGGTCCGGGTCGCCGTGCACCGCCAGGTGGAGCGGGCAATCGGCGCGCTGCGCGGCGGACAGGCCGGCCTGGTCGCAGGCCTGTCCGACCATCCGCGTCAGCTCCTCGGCGAGCACCGGCGCCCCGGGGTGGGCGGCGGCATGAGCGGCCCTGCGGCCGGCGACGCCGAAGCGGCGTACCGGTGCGAACGCCGGTGTGCCGTCGAGCGTGGCGGCCAGCAGCGGGCCGACGCCCTCGCCGAAGGCGCTGAGCACGGCGGCCCCGGTCACGACGACGGAGCCGGGGCCGCGACGGGCCGCTGACGCCATCCCGGCCGCCTCCTTCTGTGATCGGTCAGGCATGGTCGTGCCGCTCGCGGCCCGGCCCCGGGGCGCCGGCCCCGTCATGGCCTGGCTCGTCCCGGCCGGTCTCGCTGTGACCGCCGCCGCCGGGCTCGTCGGAACCGGGCTCGTCGCGGAGTTCGCCGAGCACCTGGAGGACGCCGGACACGGTGCTCATCCGGACCAGGGCGTCGTCGTCCACCGTGCCGCCGTAGCGCTGCTCGATCTGGTGGACGAGCCAGGCCAGTTCCATCGAGTCGATGCCCTCGGGCACCTGGTCAGGCGGGCGGTCGCCGAAGGCGGCGAGTATCGCCACGATCTCGGCCCGCCCGGGTACGGCCGGCCCGCTCACTGGCCCGCGGCGGGCGCGGACTCGATACGGGCGGCCAGCGCCGCACCGAACTCGCCGACCGTCATGGTTCCCAGCAGTTCGGCCTCGTCCTCCTCGAACAGGACGCCGAAGCGCTCCTCGACCCGGATTCCCAGTTCGGCCAGCGCGAGCGACTCCAGGTCGACGCCGGCCGGGCCGAGCGGGGTGTCGTCGTCGACGCCGATGACGCTGTAGTTCATCTCCGTCAGCGACGCGAGCACGAAGGCTCGGATCTCCTCAGTGGACATCGGGAGTGTTCTCTTTCCTGTCGGCCTGTTCCTGAGCGGACGGTCGGTGCGCGGCCCGGCCGGCGTCCCGCAGGACGGCCGGGTCGCGCACGAGTTTTCCGGTGGCGGTACGCGGCAGCCGGTCGACGACGTGCAGCAGGCGGGGGCGTTTGTAGGCCGCCAGCCGCTCCGCCAGCCCCGCCTCGACCTGGGCGGCGGTGCCGGATTCGCGCAGTACCGCGTACGCCTCGATCGACGTGCCGAAGACGACGACCGCGGCGGCCACCTCCGGCAGGGCGGCGAGGGTGTGCTCGACCTCGGTGAGGTCGACCTTGAGGCCGCCGACCGACACCTGCGAGTCGAGCCGGCCCAGCACGCGGACCAGGCCGGTGTCGGGGTCGACGGTGCCGCCGTCCCTGGTGTGCAGCCAGCCGCCGGACCAGCGTGACGGGTCGTCGAGGCCGACGTAGGGCGACTGCTCGGCGGCCAGCAGCAGCTCGCCGCCGGATTCCCTGACGGTCATGCCGGGCGCAGGCGCCAGTGCCGGGCGGTTCTCGCCGAACAGGTCGGTGGCGATGACACCGACCTCGGTCATCCCGTACATGCTGCCCAGCCGGATGCCGTAGCGGTCGGTGAAGGCGTCGTGGACCTGCGGCCTGACCAGTTCGCCGCCCGTGGTCATGCCGATGAGCTGGGGCAGCGGGGGCGGCTGCGCGACCCAGCTGAGCAGTTCGAGGTGGAACGGCACGCCGAGCAGGGTGGTCGGCTCGGGTCCCGCGGCCACCGTGGACAGGATGCCCTCGCCGGTCGTCCGCCGCGGGAAGGCCAGCAGCACACCGGCGTGCAGGCTGTGCAGCAGGCCGCCCACGAGCCCCAGGACGTGGACCATGGACGCCATCGAGACGATGCGCTCGCCGGCCCCGGGCACCCCGTCGATCCGCGCGTAGCGGTCGATCTCGGCGATCAGGCCGGCGGCCGTACGCCCGATGATCTTCGAAGGGCCGGTCGAGCCGGAGCTGAGCTGTATCAGCGCGTGCGGGGTACGGGCGGGTCCGCCGCCTGGACGGCCGCGCGCCACGTCGTTCTGCTCGTAGAACCCGCGTGCCGGGCCGCTGCCGACGGGCTCGGCCGACACGACCACCTGGGTCTCCAGCCGGTTCAGTGCCTGTTCGGTCTCGAACGCGGTGAGCCGGTGGTCGAGTAACGCGACCTGCGCTCCGATACGCCAGCCCGCCAGCAGATTGGCAACCAGGGCGAGCGAGGGGGCCAGGCACAGCGCGGCCGATCCGCCGCGGCGCAGCCCGGCCGCGGCGAGCGCGGCCTGCCGCTCCGCGACCTGCCGGCGCAGCCCGGCCCTGCTGACCGGGGCGTCGAAGGTCAGGCAGATATCGGCGCCGGCGCCCCGCAGGAGGACCTCATCCACCCATGAAGGGTCGGGCGGCGATGGCGCCGGCCCCTTCTGCGGAGTTGTCGAGGCAGCCTTCATGAAGAAACCGAACCTCTTTCCCGATCTTGGTCAAAAAAGCCGACTGAATTCCCACGCCGAACTTTCGACTCTGAATTGTTCCACTGTCAAGACCCGGGTTCGTTTCGGCGCATTTTCCCATGGCTCCCGCAAGTATCATTCAGTCACACGGGACCCAAATTCTCTCGTATTGACGAGGGCAACACCCACCGCTAGCATGGCGCCAATTAGCCAACTGCCGTGATCCGGCAGGGAGTTGCCAGCACAGCACGACTGCTCCACCTGCGGGTTATCCCCTGACCGCCCCTCACGGCCAGGTGCTTCCCTTTCCTTGCGGCCGCCCTCCCGGCCCGCACTTCGCGCACTCCTCCGCGCGCTTCTCGAGCACTCCTTCCCGTACTGCGCCACGCACCGCCGCACGCAATAATCGGGCGCAAAAACTTGCAGACCCCGCACTCCTGTGCGGACTAGACCAATTACTGATCCACACGGTCGGAGCTGACGGCCCTATTTGTGCTGCCTTCGTATTCCGTATTTCTGCCAGCTTTCGAGGATTGGCCATCAGTGGAAACTGGGATCGACGCCGGCCTGAACACGGCCGTGGAGCGCTACTACGACATCACCCTTGACCTGTACGAGGATCTGTGGGGCGAACACGTCCACCACGGTTTCTGGGACCCCGGAGAGGTCCCCGGCGCCAACGGGGCGGACCGCCATGCCGCCACCGACCGGCTGGTCCGCGAACTGGTCGGCTTCACCGGCGTCCCCGCCGGGTCGAAGGTCCTGGACGTCGGCTGCGGCATCGGCGGTCCTGCGCTGCACCTGGCCGGGGCGATGGGCTGCCGGGTCGAAGGCGTCACCCTGAGCGCCAGGCAGGCGGCCAGGGCCAACGAGAAGGCGCAGGCCGCGGGCGTCGCCGACCGCGCCCGCTTCCACCGGCGCGACGCGCTCGCCACCGGCTACCCGGACGAGGCCTTCGACGTGGTCTGGGCGCTGGAGAGCCTGATGCACATCCCCGACAGGCCCGCCTTCTTCGCCGAGGCGCTGCGCCTGCTGCGCCCGGGCGGCACGCTGGCCGTCGCCACCTGGTCGGTGCGCGACGGCGAGTTGGACGAGGCCGAGCGCGATCTGGTCCGGCAGATCCTCCAGCACCAGGTCATGCCCGACTTCTCGTCGCTGGAGGAGCACGAGTCGCTGGCCCGCGCGGCCGGCTTCACCGAGGTCGCCGCCGTGGACTGGAGCGCGGCCGTGGCCAACTCCTGGGACCCGTCCTTCGCGCAGATCAAGCGGTTCGAACAAGGCAGGTCCGTGATGCGGCAGCTGGCCCGCGAACGCGGTGTGGACGTGCTGGGCTTCTTCCACGCCGGCCCGCTGATGAAGAAGGGCTTCGACACCGGCGTCATCACCTACGGCGCGCTGCGGGCCACCAGGCCGCAGCCGCGTGACACGGAGGTGGCCGCGCTGGTCCGCCCGATCGCCGACCTGCTCCGGGAGATCGTCGGCGAGGACGACGCCTGGCTGGACCGCGTCGGCCCCGGCACCCGCGTCGACGGCGACCTCCTGGCGGAGAGCCACGAGTTGGCAGCCTGGAGCCTGGCGCTGCGGGAGCGCTACGGGGACCGGATCGACCTCGTGGAATACGTCGCGACGCTCGACATCGACCGGATCATCGCCCTGACCGTCGCCGACGTGGCCGGCTACGTCGCCACCCGGCAAGGCGGTACGCAGCGGCCCGCAGACGGTGGCTGATGGCCCGCTACCTCTTCATCTCCCTGCCGCTGGCCGGCCATGTGCACCCGATGGCCGCGGTGTCCAGGGAGCTGGCCGAACGCGGGCACGAGGTGCTGTGGGCCGGCTCCGAGTCGTTCCTGCGGCCCGTCCTCGGCCCGGACGCCGCGATCGCGCCGATCCCGCTGCGGGCGCACCGGGGGCAGGCCGACCGGGGGATGGCCGCGGCCAAGTCGCGGTGGGACGGGTACATCGTCCCGCACGCGAGGACGACGCTGCCGGGCATCGAACGCGCGGTGGCCGCCTTCCGCCCCGACGTCATCGCGGTGGACCAGCACGCCGTGGCCGGCGCGGTCGCCGCGCACCGGGCCGGGCTGCCCTGGGCGAGCATGGCGCCGACCACTATGGAGCTCACCCGCCCGTACCGCTCGCTGCCCAAGGTCGAGGCGTGGATCCACCAGCGGATGGCGGCGATATGGACCGCGGCGGGCATGGCCGGAGAGCCGCCGCACGACCTGCGCTTCTCGCCGCACCTGCTGATCGCCTTCACCGGCAGCGCCCTGACCGGCCCGCTCCCCTGGCCGGGCAACGCCGTCCTGGTGGGCCCGGCGCTGGCGCCGCGCGCCCCGGACACCGCCTTCCCGTGGGAGTGGATCGACCCCGGGCGCCGCCTCGTCCTGGTCAGCGTGGGCACCCTGTCGATGGACCTCGCCGAGGACTTCCACGCGCGGGTCGTCGAGGCGCTGCGTCCGCTCGGCCGCCGCGTCCAGGCGATCGTCGTGGCGCCGGACGGTACGGTCCGCGACCCGCCGGAGCACGACGTCCTGGTCCGCTCCAGGGTGCCGGTGCTGGAGCTGATGCCGCGGCTCGACGCGGTCGTCAGCCACGGCGGGCTGAACACCGTATGCGAAGCACTGGCCCACGGTGTGCCGCTGGTTGTCGCACCGATCAAGGGCGACCAGCCCATCAACGCCGCCCAGGTGGCGGCGGCCGGCGCCGGCCGGCGGGTCAGGTTCGCCAGCGTACGGCCCGGGCCGCTGCGCGAGAACCTGCTCGCCGTGCTCGACGACCCCTCCTACCGCGCCGCGGCGCACCGGGTGCGCGAGTCCTTCGCCGCCGCGGGCGGCGCAGCGGCGGCGGCCCGGCATCTCGAAGGAATGGGAACGCACTGACGTGAAGACGCTCCGTGACACCTGGCTGGTCTTCCAGCGGCACATGCTGCTGCTGCGCAGGTCACCGCTGTCGATCCTGCTGGGTGTGGCCCAGCCGGTCGTGTATCTGGCGCTGTTCGCACCGCTGCTCAAACCCGCGCTCGCCTCCATGGGCGCCGACTCGATGACCGACGCCTACCGCATCTACGTACCGGGGATGCTCGTCGCCCTGGCGCTGGGCGGCGGCCTCTACGTCGGCTTCGGCCTGCTCGCCGAGCTGGCGTCCGGTGTCATCGAACGCGCCCGGGTGACCCCGGTCAGCAGGGTGGCGCTGCTGCTCGGCCGGACGCTGCGCGATGTGGTCACGCTGGTGGTCCAGGCGGCCATCATCATCGTGCTCGCGATGCCGCTCGGCCTGTTCGTCCACATCCAGGACCTGCTGCTCGCGTACGCCCTGCTGGCGCTGATCACGCTCAGCAGCTCGGCCATCTCGTACGGGATCGCGCTCAAGGTGAGCGATCCCAACGCGCTGGGCCAGGTGGTGAACAACATCGCCCAGCCGCTGATGCTGCTGTCGGGGACGCTGCTGCCGCTGGCCCTGGCACCGCTCTGGCTGCGGCGGACGTCGGACTGGATCCCGTTCAGCCGCGCGGTGGTCGGTATGCGGGCGCTGTTCGCCGGGCACGCGGGCGACGCCTCGGTCTGGCAGAGCCTCGCGCTGATGGCCGGCGTCGCGCTGCTGGCCCTGGCGTGGTCGGCCCGTCTCTTCGCCCGCTCCGTGCGCTGATCTCCACCCCCCGATGCCCGTACACGACAAGGACGCCTCGATGATTGAGACCAGGGGACTGCGGAAGGCCTATCGAACCGGGCGGCGCCGCAAGTCCACGACCGTGGAGGCGGTGGCGGGCCTGGACCTGACCGTCGCCGAGGGTGAGATCTTCGGCTTCCTCGGCCCGAACGGCGCAGGCAAGACCACCACCTTGCGGATGCTCGCCACCCTGCTGCCGCCCGACGGCGGCGAGGCCGTCATCGCCGGGGCCGATCTGCGGACGGCGCAGGCCGCGGTCCGCCGGAACATCGGCTACGTCGCCCAGGGCGGCGGCACCTGGGACAGCGTGACGGCCCGTGAGGAGCTGGTCATGCAGGCCAGGATGCACGGCGTCGGCAAGGCCGAGGCGCAGCAAAGAGCCGCAGGCGCGCTGGACGCCTTCGACCTGACCGCTTATGCAGACCGCCACTGCCGCACCTACTCCGGCGGTCAGCGCCGCCGGGTCGACATCGCGCTCGGCGTCGTCCACCGGCCCAGGGTCCTCTTCCTGGACGAGCCGACCTCGGGGCTCGACCCGCAGAGCCGCGCGCACATGTGGGACGAGATCCGCCGGCTGCGGACCGAGGGCATGACCGTCTTCCTGACGACGCACTACCTGGACGAGGCGGACGCGCTGTGCGACCGGATCGCCATCATCGACGGCGGCGGGATCGTGGCGGAGGGGACCCCGACCGAGCTCAAGCGGGGCATCGACGGCGAGGTGGTCACCCTCGAAGTCGCCGACCACACGGACAAGGCCGTCGCCGTACTCACCGAGCAGGACTGCGTACGGTCGGCCGAGGTGCGCGAGGAGGGCGGGCTGCGCCTGTCGGTGGACGCGGGCGAGACCGCGATGCCGCAGATCATGCGGGCGCTGGCCGACGTCGGCGTCGAGCTGGCCACCATCGAGCTGCACCGGCCCACGCTCGATGACGTGTTCCTGACCAGGACCGGCCGGTCGCTGCGGGAGTCCTGACCATGACACGCGGTGCGAGAACGAAGGAGACGGACATGGCCGGGGCCCTGAGGGTGCGCCGCGCGGTGGTCACAGGCGGCGCCGGCTTTGTCGGATCGCACCTGTGCGACCGGCTGCGGGAGGAGGGGGCGCAGGTCGTCTGCGTCGACAGCCTGCTCACCGGCAGCGCGGACAACGTCCGCGGGCTGTCCGGCGATCCGGGTTTCAGCCTGGAGGTCAGGGACGTCTCCGAGCCGTTCGACGTGCCGGGGCCGGTCGACCTGGTCCTGCACCTGGCGTCGCCCGCCTCGCCGCACGACTACACCCGGCATCCGATCGAGACGCTCAGGGCGGGCGCCCACGGCACGGCGAACGCCCTGGACCTCGCCCAGCGCAAGGGCGCCCGCTTCCTGCTGGCCTCCACCTCGGAGGTCTACGGCGACCCGCTCGTGCACCCGCAGACCGAGTCGTACTGGGGCAACGTCAACCCGGTGGGCCCGCGCAGCCAGTACGACGAGGCCAAGCGCTTCGCCGAGGCGCTGACCACGGCCTACCGGACCGCCCGGGGCGTGGACACCGTCATCGTCCGGCTCTTCAACACCTACGGCCCGCGCATGCGGCCCACCGACGGCCGGGCGGTGCCGACGTTCATCACCCAGGCGCTCGCCGGGCTGCCGCTGACGGTCGCCGGGGACGGCACGCAGACCAGGTCCGTCTGCTACGTCGAGGACACCGTCAGCGGCATCCTCGCCGCCGCCACCGCCCGCCATCCGGGGCCGGTGAACCTGGGCAACCCGGTCGAGCTGAGCATCCTCGGCCTGGCGCGCAGAATCCGCGACCTGTGCGGCTCGGCGTCGCCCATCGCCTTCGTGGAGCGGCCCGTGGACGACCCGGGGCTGCGGCGGCCCGACATCGCGCTGGCGCGGGCGGTGCTCGGCTGGGAGCCCGCCGTGGACTTCGACAAGGGCCTGGCGATGACCATCGACTGGTTCTCCCGCCTCACGGCTGCGGCGGGCTGAGCGGGCGCTGGCCGGACCTGGCGGCTGCGGGTTGGAGCCGCGGTCCGGGCCGAGGGCGGCCGACCGCGCCGCCGGTGCCTCGGGGCGACGGGGGGGCGGGCGCCGAACGGAAGCGCCCCGGCCTCGCGGCCGGCCCGCGGGGTCGGCCGCG
>NZ_JAJSYW010000012.1:0-60407 GCF_036815005.1 Streptomyces sp. IBSBF 2435
TTGCCGTGGTCGGGGGCGGGGTGGTCGGCGGGGTCGTGGTGTACGTCAGCCCGTAGCCGTACGCGAAGAGCGGTGTCTTGCCGTCGCCGACGTTGACCGGCTCCTGCGAGGCGCTCTGCATCCACGACATCGGCAGCTTGCCGGTGGGTGCGTAGTCGCCGAAGAGCACGTCGGAGACGCCGTTGCCCTCGGTGCCCGGCAGCCAGGCCGCCACCAGGGCCTTCCAGTCGGGGAGTTGGGCCGCGATGTCCAGCGGGCGCCCCGACACCAGGACGGTGACCACCGGCACACCGCTGGCCTTGAGCTTGGCCAGGGTGCTCAGGTCGGTCTGGTCCAGGCCCATCGAGCCGGTGCGGTCGCCCTGGCCCTCGGCGTACGGGGTCTCGCCGATCACCGCGACCGCGGCGGCGTACGACCCGTCGATGCCGTCGCCGGTCTTGCTGTAGGTGACCTGCGAGGGGTTGCTCACCGCGGACCTGATGCCCTGGAGGATCGTGGTGCCGGGCGTGATCGCGCCGCTCGACCCCTGCCAGCTGATCGTCCAGCCGCCGCTCTGGTTGCCGATGTCGTCGGCGGACTTCCCGGCCACGAAGACCTTCGCCGACTTGGCCAGCGGCAGCACGCCGCCGTCGTTCTTGAGCAGCACCTGCGACTCGCGCACCGCCTGCCGCGCGACGGCCCGGTGCGCGGCGGAGCCGACCGTGGAGGTGTAGGAGCGGTCGGTCAACGGGTGCTCGAACAAGCCGAGTTCGAACTTCTTGGTGAGGATCCGCCGGTTGGCGTCGTCGATCCGCGCCGTGGTCACCGCGCCGCTGCTCACATCGCTCTTGAGGTCCGCGACGAAGGACTTGTAGTCGGTCGGCACCATCACCATGTCGATACCGGCGTTGACGGCGGTGGCCACCTCGGCGGCCGTGAAGCCGGTCTTCCCGTCGATCTGGTCGATGCCCGCCCAGTCCGACACCACGAACCCGGAGAAGCCGAGTTCGCCCTTGAGCAGGTCGGTGATCAGGTAGTGGTTGGAGTGGTCCTTCACGCCGTTCCAGCTGCTGTACGACACCATGACCGAGCCGACCCCGCGGTCCACCGCGGCCTTGAAGGGCGGCAGGTGGATCGCCCGCAGGTCGGCCTCCGACAGGGTGGTGTTGCCCTCGTTGACCCCGCCGTCCGTGCCGCCGTCGCCGATGTAGTGCTTGGCGGTGGCCAGGACGGACGCCGGGCCGCCCAGGGTCTCGCCCTGGAGCCCGGTGATCTCGGTGGTCATCTGCGACGGCAGGTCCGGCGTCTCGCCGAACGACTCGTAGGTGCGCCCCCACCGGTCGTTGCGCGCCACACACAGGCACGGCGCGAAGTCCCAGTCGATCCCGGTCCCCGACACCTCCTCGGCGGTGACCCGCCCGACCTGCTGCACCAGCGCCGGGTCGCGGGTCGCCCCGAGCCCGATGTCGTGCGGGAAGACGGTGGCGCCGTAGACGTTGTTGTCGCCGTGCACCGCGTCGATGCCGTAGATCATCGGGATGCCCAGCGGTGTGCCCAGCGCGGTCCGCTGGAAGCCGTCGTACATGTCGGCCCAGGCCCCGGCGTTGTTCGCGCTCGGCGCCGAGCCGCCGCCCGAGAGCACCGAGCCGATACGGTACGCCGCCAGGTCCCCGGGCGCGGCGGTCAGCGCGGTCCTGTCGACCTGCGTCATCTGCCCGACCTTCTCGTCGAGCGACATCCGCGCCAGCAGGTCGTCCACCCGCTGCGACACCGGCAACGACGGGTCCTGGTAGGGCAGTCCTGCCGCCCGCGGTGCGGCGGTCGTGGCGGCGGTGGCGTTCACCGCCGCGTTGGTGAGGGAGAGCATCGCGAGGACGGCGCCGACGGCGACACCCGCTCTGCGGAACGTACGTCTGGACATGGGGACTCCGAGTGGGGGGAGGCCGTGGGGGGCCAAGGAGTGGGAGCGCTCCCATAAGGCCAGCGCGGGCGGAGCCCTGTCAAGGGTGCCGACGTCGATCGAGCCCGCGCCGACGCCGGCGGGGCCCTACGGAGCCGTGCCGGTGACGAGCTTGGCCAGCAGCCGGGTCAGCTCCGCTCGCTCCTGGCCGGTGAGCGGGGCGAGCGTCCGGTCGAGAGTGCCGGGCACCTCCCGCTCGGCCTCGCCCAGCAGCGCGCGCCCGCCGTCGGTGATGTGCACCGCGTAGGCGCGCCGGTCCGCCGGATCGCGGTGCCGCTGGACGTGGCCGGCCTTCTCCAGGGCGTCGATGCAGCGCACCATCGTGCTGCGGTCGATCCGCAGTTCGTCGGACAGCGCCTGCTGCGAGGCCGGCCCCGCCGTGTCGAGCATCTGCAGGATCGTGTGCTGCGCCAGCGTGATGCCGTGGGTGGCCGCCGCGTCCTCGGCCGTGCGCACCGCGGACAGCGACGCCTTGCACAGGGCGACATCGTGCCGACGGCGACCCCGAAGACGGCGAAGGCGCGGGCCCCGACCGGCTGCCGCCCGCGTCCCGCGAGGCGTTCGTCCACGCGTCGCGGAACAGCTTCTACAGCGGCCTGCACCTGATCCTCGCTGTCGCGGCGGCCGTCGCGCTGGCCGGCGCGGTCGCCACGTACGTCCTCACCCGCCACGACGGCCGCGGCGGCGGGACCACCGTCGTCACCGGCGGATCGGCGGACAGTACGGAGGCGGTGCCCACCGCGGGCGTACCCCTGTAGAGCGGCACGCCTCACACCCCCCACCACCCCGCCCACCGGCGGCCAGCTGTTCAGCGACGACTTCGAGGACGGCAACGCCAACGGCTGGACCACCACCGGCGGCTCCTGGGCGGTCAGGTCGGCCGGCTCGCACGTCCTGACCCAGTCCGCCGTGCCCGGCGCCGCGGTCGCCCTGGCCGGCTCGTCCTGGTCGGGCCAGGCGGTCCAGGCCGCGGTCACGCCCACCCTCTTCAACGGCTCCGGCGAATACGTCGCCGTGCTGGCGAGGGTCCAGGACGCGTCGAACTACTACGCCCTCGTGCTGCGCGACGCGAACAAGGCCGAGATCCGGCGGGTGTCCGGCGGTACGAGCAAGGTGCTCGGCAGCGTCTCCTTCACCGTCGCCACCGGTGTCCCGTACACCCTGCGGCTGTCCGCCCAGGGCAGCGCCCTGACCGGCTACGTCAACGGCCACTCCGTCGTCGGCGCCACCGACAGCACCTTCGGCAGCGGACGGATCGGCCTCGGTACGTCGGACGCCTCGGCCGACTTCGACAACGTCATGGTGTCCGCCTCCTGACCCGGTGTCCCGGGGGGGGGGGGGGGGGGGGGGGGGGGGGGGGGGGGGGGGGGGGGGGGCGGGGGNCCCCCCCCCCCCCCCCCCCCCCCCCCCCCCCCCCCCCCCCCCCCCCCCCCCCCCCCCCCCCCAACCCCGTCCCAGCCGGTTCCGGCGGTCGCGGGCGTAGCCTGGTCCGGGTAGCGCGAGTCGCCCACGGGAGGATCGGTATGTTCAACCTCATCGACGAGTTGTTCGTGCCCTCGCGCAAGCACACCGAGGACGAGCGCAACCGCCTGGCGCTGACCCGTGAGGACGAGGGCAGCAACGACCCGGCGCGCGGTCCGATAGACCTCGCCTCCGGCACGGTCACCGTGCGCCCGCCCCGCAAGCCGACGGCCGGCGCCGACGACGCGGCCGACGACGCCGCCTGACCCGGCGGATCTGCCGGCCGGGTCAGCCGGCCGCCCTGCGGCGGTCCATGATCGCGGCCCGCAGCGGCTGGGCCGAGGCGCCCAGCGCCGCCAGGACGGAACGCATCATCTGGCTGTTCATGGCGATCAGGCCGAGCGCGAGATGCTCGACGCCGATCCGGTTGTCGTGCAGCGCCTGCGCCTCGCGGACGGTGTTGGCCAGGCCTTCCTTCGCCCGCGGGTTGAACCGGATGTGCCCGGCCGGCCGGGTAGCGGTCGCCTGACGGGCTCCGGCGGCAGCGGGGACCGGCGCGGCCGGCAGCGCGCGGGCGGCGCGGCGGCGGCGCCAGTGGCGGGTGCGGGCGAGCCGGGACGTACGGGACTCGCGGTGGACGGCTTTGTCGGCGCGGGTGAGGGCTTCCGGCCCGAAGGACTCCTCGACCCTGGCCCGTACGGTGTCGAGATCGATCCCGACGGAGGCCAGCGCGTCGCGGTTGAGGGCGCCGAACAGCCGGGACCCGGCGCCGAGCCCGACCTGGCGGATGATCTCCCGCTCGACGCGCTCCGGTGTGAGGCCGTGCTCGCGCAGCACGGCGGCGGCCGGCTGGTCGACCGAGACGACGGCGAGCAGCAGATGCTCGCAGCCCACGTAGGTGTGTCCGAGCCGGCGCGCGTGCGTCTGCGCGTGGACCACGGCGGCGCGGGCGTCGGGTGTGAAACGTTCGAGCATCATCGCCTCCCGATCAGTCGGCCGTATTTGCGGTGGACGGTCTGCTTGGTCACGCCGAGCCGCTCGGCGATGTCCTGCCAGGACCATCCGAGCCCGCGGGCGTTCTCGACCTGGATGATCTCCAGCCGTTCGGTGAGTTCTCGCAGGGCGGCGACAGCGCGGAGCCCGACATCGGGGTCGTTGCTGGCGGCACCCTCGGTGATTTCGAGTGTGCTCTCCATGGACGTCAGCATATGCTGACGCCGGGGATTGCGTCAACATATGCTGACGATGCGCGCCTCCGGGACGGCCCGGCGCTCAGACGGCGTCGAGCCAGATCACGACCCCGGTCACCTTGTTGAGCACCGCCGCGACGCCCGCCCTGACCGAGGCCGCGCAGCGCCCGGCGGTGAAGGAGGCCGGGTCGTACGCCGAGGACGCGCCGAGCCCCTCGCCGCGGAAGGACGCGCCGGTCCAGTCGACGGCCGTGACGTTCTCGGTGGGCTCGGCCAACTCCGCGCCCACGACGAGGAACTGCTGCGACAGGTGGTTCGGGGTGACCGTCGCCAGCGGGTCGATGAGGTCGTTGCCCGCGCTGACGATCAGGTCGGGGTTCATGTCCATGGCCCTGGTGACGCTGGGGACGAGATCCGCCGGGCCGTCCGCCACGACCGTCCGCAGGGTGATGTGCTCGTCCTCGGCCCAGCTCCTGACCGCCGCCACCAGTGCCGTGACGGGACCGCCGCTGCCCGCGGTGAGCAGGACCACGCGGTAGCCCTTCGAGGGGCGGACGCCGTCCCACGAGCCGGGCCGCGGGGTGATGGTCGCCTCGGGGGCGGGCGGCGCGGCGGTGTCGATGAACCCCGGGCCGAGGGTGCCGAGGGAGGTGGGCACGGAGTGCGGACGCGACCAGTCGTCGGCGGAACCGCATCCGGCGGTCAGCGCGGCGGCCGCGGCCAGCGCGGCGACGGCACGAAGCGGGGGGCGCAAGGCGATCGTCCTCCGGGTGGTGGTGGATGGTGCGGATCCCATCCTGTGGGCCCGTCCCCAGTCGTATACGCCCGCGGACGCCGTTCGGAAGCTTGTTTTTCCACGGTTCGCCAACGTGCCGTATCCCGTTCACCCCTGCCGTGCAGCGTGCGACTCCCGACTCAAGGAGCCCCATGTCACACCGGGTCCGCCGCGCCGCCATCGGCATCACCGCGGCGCTGATCGGATTTCTGAGCGCCGCGCCGCAGGCCGCCGCCCACGGATTCTCGTCCACCGCGTACGTCCATGTCGCCGAGGGCGATGGCGGCCTGGTACGGACCGCGCTGAAGCTCGAATACGACCTGCTGGTCGTCTCCGCCGCCGACGCCGAGCACGACGACGGCCTCTTCACGGCGGGCACCGCCGCCTTCGACGCCGGCGACACCAAGGCGCAGGGCGCGGCGCTCAACGCCCACGCCGCGTCGGCCACGTCGTACGTCACCGCGCGCTTCGCGGTCACCGCGGACGGCGAGGTGTGCACGCCGCGGCGGGCCGGCGACTTCGCCATGGACCGGCAGGATGGCGTACCGTACGCCGTCCTGCCGCTGGACTGGACCTGCCCGGAGATCGGCGGCGGCCACGCGATACGCAGCGGGCTGTTCCCCGACGCCGAGACCTACGTCAGCGGCACCAAGACGATCGTGACCTACGACCTCGACGGCCGCTCGGGCAGCGCCGCGCTGGACGCGGCGCATCCGTCCTTCTCGGTCGACCAGCCCTGGTACGCCTGGTTCTGGGAGTTCTTCCGGCTCGGCGCCGAGCACCTGCTGACCGGGACCGACCACATCCTGTTCCTGCTGGCGCTGATCGCCGGTTCGCGCCGGCTGCGCGAGATCGTGCTCGCCGCCACGAGTTTCACCCTGGCGCACTCGGTGACGTTCATGCTCGCCGCCCTCGGGGCGGTCGATGTGCCCTCGCGGCTGGTGGAGCCCGTCATCGCGCTGTCCATCGCGGTGGTCGCCGGCTGGTACCTGTGGCGGATCAGGCGGCGCGGCGGGCACGCCGCCGACCTCGACACGGCGGGACGCGGCCATTTCAGCCTGGACTCGGCCGGCTGGATCCGGCTCGGGGTGGTCTTCTGCTTCGGCCTCGTGCACGGCCTGGGCTTCGCGGGCGCGCTGGGGATCGACCAGGCGTGGTCCTGGACGCTGCTGGGGTCCCTGCTGGTGTTCAACGTCGGCATCGAGGTCGTCCAGCTGTCGATCATCGCCGCTGTCTTCCCACTGCTCACCCTGCTGCGCCGCCGGTCGCCGACGGCCGGCCTGTGGGTGACCGGCGCGGTCTCCGCAGGTGTGGCCGCTATGGGGCTGGTGTGGTTCCTGCAACGGGTGTTCGGGATCTGAGACCCGTTCCACTTCGAAGTTCAACCCCGGCGAAGGCTGTATTTGCGATGTGTTTACCAAGCGATGGGAACTTGATGACCGCAGCACCATGTCGTTCCATCCATAAAAGGAACAAGATCAGATGAGATCGATCAGATCGACGCAGGCCCCCGGGTCTGTGCGGCGGCACGTGGCCATCGGGGCCACGGCGGCAACCATGGGCCTGGTCATGGCCTTCGGCGCCGGGCTGGCGTCCCCCGCGCAGGCCGCGGCGCCCGCCAGCCTGACCGGCATCGTCCTCGGTGTCGGCGCCAACGAGACCCAGCGCACGGTGACGTGGTACTCCTCGGAGGACACCGTGCAGGAGCTGCAGGTCGTCCCGACCTCAGCGCTGGTCAACGGCGAATTCCCGGCGGGCGCGGCCTCCTTCGCCGCCACCGGTGCGGCGAACACCACCACCGCCGGCGGCTTCAACCGCCACGCGACCATCACCGGCCTGAAGGAGCGCACGGCGTACTCCTACCGCGCCGGCTCCGGGGGCAACTGGTCGCCGACGTACGCCTTCAAGACGCAGGACTTCGAGGGCGACCTCGACTTCCTCTTCTACGGCGACCCCCAGATCGGCTCGTCCGGCGACCTGGCGAAGGACCAGGCCGGCTGGCAGGACACCCTGGACGTCTCCCTCGCGGCCAACCCGGACGCCGAACTGCTGGTGTCGGGCGGCGACCAGGTCGAGAGCGCCAACACCGAGACCCAGTGGAACGCCTTCCTCGCGCCCGCCAAGCTGCGCCAGTACCCGTGGGCCGCGACCATCGGCAACCACGACGTCGGCGGCAAGGCGTACGAGCAGCACTTCTCCACTCCGAACACCGACCGCTCGGCCTCGCTGTACTCCAACGGCAAGCCGACGTCCGACACGTCCGGCGGTGACTACTGGTACATCTACAAGGACGTGCTGTTCATCGACCTGAACAGCAACAGCTACGCCACCTCCCAGGGCGGCGGCGGCGACGCGGCGCACATCGGCTACGTCACCGACGTCATCAACCAGCACGGCTCCGAGGCCAAGTGGAAGGTGCTGGTCTACCACCACTCGATCTACTCGGCGGCCGACCACGCCAAGGACAGCGACAACAAGGTCCGCCGGGTCGACTTCCCGACGACCTTCTCCAAGCTCGGCGTCGACGTGGTGCTCCAGGGCCACGACCACAGCTACACCCGCAGCTACGAGATCAAGAACGGCGAGAAGGCGAACCCGGCCGAGAAGCCTGGCGACGCCGACGTCTACCCGGGTCCCGGCGGCGTGCTCTACGTGACCGCCAACTCCGCCTCGGGCTCGAAGTACTACGACATCACGGCTCCCGACAACAGCGCCACGAGCGGCGCCGGCAACGGCGCGGACCCGCTGAAGCCGGAGGACTACTGGTACAACTCGGTCGAGAACCAGGAGCACGTCCGCACCTACGTCAAGGTCCAGGTGCGCGACGACAAGCTCGTGGTGGAGAACGTCCGCAGCGGCACCTGCGCGGCCCCGAACGCGGCCGTGGAGCGCGGCAGCTGGTGCAACAACACCCCGGCGAACCAGCCGGTCGGCTCGCTCGTCGACAAGGTCACCGTGCACCCCTACCACGGCACGGGCCAGGACCTGCGGGTCAACGTGCCGAACGCCGCACCGGGTGAGTTCGGCTGGACGATCGACGGCTACAACGGCCTGGTGGACCTCGGCACCGCCCAGGACCACGACGGCGACTACTTCGGTGCGACCGGCACGATCAACCCGATCGTCGTCTCCGACAGCCGCCGCTCGCTCGCACCCTGGTCGATCTCGGCCAGCGTGAGCGACTTCGACGACGCCGGCAAGAAGTTCTCCGGCGCCGCCCTCGGCTGGACGCCGAAGGTGGTCACGGCCGGCGCCGGCGCCAAGGCCGCGGGGGCCGTCGCCTCCGGCTACGACGACCGCGGCCAGGGCCTGTCCGTCTCGCGCGGACTCGGCTGGGCCGACCAGGGCCACCCCAAGGGCACGGCCAGGCTCGGTGCCGACCTGGATCTGAAGATCCCCGGCAACGTGGCGAAGGGCAGCTACACCGCGACTCTCACGATCACCGCGCTGAGCAGCTGACCCCTGTTCCACCCCGGCGGGGGGGGGGGGGGGGGGGGGGGCCCCCGCCGCCGCCCCCCCCGCCCCCCACCCCGAGGAGCAGCAGCGACCACCGCCGCGGCGGGGGGGGCCGCCCCCCCCCCCCCCCCCCCCCCCCCGGGTCCCCGCCCGCCGACACCCCTTCTTGACACCGCACTCACCCCGACCGCCCGAGGAAACCCGCCATGCATGCGCCCATGACCCGCCGGACGACCGCCGTCGCCACCCTCGTCCGTACCGCCGTCCTGGCGCTGCTCGCCGCCTTCGCGGTCGCCGTCCCCGCCGCCGGGCACGCCCGGGCCGGGGACGGCGACGCGGCCTGGACGGTCAGGACCGCCTCCAACAGCTACGGCGACGCCCGCTCCAGCTACAGCTACTCCGTCAACCCCGGCGGACGCGTCGAGGACGCCATGGCCGTCGCCAACCGCGGCACGACGCCGCTCGAACTCGCCGTCTACGCCGCCGACGGCTTCACAACGGACAAGGGCCGGCTCGACCTGCTCACCAAGGACAAGAAGTCCACCGCGGTCGGCGTCTGGGTGCACGCCGACCGGAACAGCGTCGTGATCAAGCCGGGCCAGACCGTCCAGATCCCCTTCGAGGTCGCGGTTCCCGGCAACGCCACGCCCGGCGACTACGTGGGCGGCCTCCTCACCTCGCTCACGCAGTCCGAGGACGCCGAGGGCATCAGCGTGGACCGCCGCCTCGGCATCCGCGTCACGCTGCGGGTCGGCGGCGCGCTCAAGCCGGGCCTGGCGATCGAGGGCCTGCACGCGGACTACAGCGGCTCGCTCAACCCGTTCGGCACCGGCGACGCCACCGTCAGCTACACGATCCACAACACCGGCAACGTCATGCTGTCGGCCAAGCAGGCCGTGTCGGTCTCCGGCCCGTTCGGATGGCTGCGCGCCGGAGCCGGCGACATCGCCGCGCCGCCGCAGCTGCTCCCGGGCGAGCGCTGGAAGGTGAAGGTACCCGTGCACGGTGTGACGCCCGGCGTCAGCCTGACCGCCACCGCGACCCTCACGCCGCTGCTCACGGACGCGTCGGGCTCCACCGCCGCGCTCAAGCCGGTCCGCGCCACGGCCCGCGGCCTGGCCGTCGCCTGGACGCTGCTGCTGCTGGTCGTCGTCCTTACCGCGGCTGTCGCCGCAGGTGTCGTCCTCGCCCGCCGCAACCGCGCCAGGCGCAAGCTGCGCGAGGACGCCCGCGTTAGGGAGGCCGTCGAGCAGACGCTCCGCGGGCAGGCGGCGCCGCAGAGCTGACGCGGGCCGCCCGACCGCGGTCACGCACCTCAGGGCGAGGTGATGAGCGCTTCCTCGACCTCACGGAGGAAGTCGTCCAGATCCTCGGGCGTACGGGAGGTGACCAGCGTCCAGCCGTTGGTGTCGTCGCTGACCACGGACCGGTCCACCCAGGTGCCGCCGGCGTTGCTGATGTCGGTGCGCAGCGAGGCGTAGGAGGTCAGCGTCTTGCCCTGCACGACGCCGGCCTCGATCAGCGCCCAGGGGGCATGGCAGATCGCCGCCACCGGGCGCCGCGAAGCGGCGAAGGCCCGGATGGTCTCGACGGCCTTGCCCTCCTGCCGCAGATGGTCGGCGTTCAGCGCGCCGCCCGGCACCAGGAGCAGGTCGTAGCCGTCCGGGTCCGCCTCGTCCAGCGTGAGCGTGGGGGAGACCTTCCTGCCGGGCTCCTTGTCGCCCACCAGCGTCTGGACGGGCTCGGCGGAGACCGCCGCCACATCGACCTGGGCGCCGTTCCCGCGCAGGTGCTCCACCGGTACGACCAGTTCGTCCTGCTCGACCCCGTAGTTCGTCACCAGCGCGAGGATCCTGCGCCCCTGGAGATCGTCCTTGCCCATGACCTGCTCCTTTCCTTGAAACTGCGGTGAATGCCGGCTACCGCCCGTCGTCGGACGACCTGGCCGTGTGGTGGGTCTCGCTCTCGTCCGGCGCGTGCCACGACCCGGCGCCCGCCTGTGGCTCCTGCGGCGGCACCGGCCTGCGCGAAGCGCGGCGCGAGCCCCACCAGAAGGCCACGAGGATCAGGGCCACGACGAGGACGCCGAATCCGGCGGCCCAGCCGGCGGTGGCCCCGCCCGCGAGGTATGCGGGGTGCGAGAGTGCTGTGTCCATCGTCCGCCTCCTAAAAAGGCCGTGCATGCGCTGGGGGTGCGTCCACCTGGATCGGAGGCCGTTGAGCAGGCGCGTACCCGTCCCGCCCGGCACCTAACGGATCCGGCCGGCCGGTGCGCGGCCCACGCGCTTGGCGCCCGCGGCGCGGCGGTCCGCTTCGCCCGCCCGTACCGGGGAAGGCGGAGGTTATGTCCACCAACGTCCTGGAACAGGAAGTCACTTTCGAAGGCAGCGGTGTGTTCGACCCGGCGGGCCTGGCCCGGCTGCCCGAGGTCGCGCGGGTACGGGAGGTGGCGCCCGAGGATCTGGACGCGCTGTACTACGACACCGCGGACCTGAGCCTGCTGGCCCACGGCTGCACGCTGCGGCGGCGCTCCGGCGGCCACGACGCGGGCTGGCACCTCAAGCTGCCCGCCGAGGGCAGCGGGCGCCGCGAATTCCACGCCCCGCTGCGGGCCGGAAAGCGCGGGAAGGTGCCGGGCGAGCTGAGCAGAAGGATCAAGGCGTACGCCAGGGGCCGCGACCTGCTGCCCGTCGCCCGTCTGCGCACCCGCAGGCGCCGCCACCTGCTGCTGGACAAGCGGGACCGGCCGCTGGCCGAGATCGCCCAGGACCAGGTGGACGCGCAGCTCCTCGGCGTCGAACGGCTCGGGGCGGCCCCCGGGACCGATGCCGCGGCCAAGGGCACGTCCACCCGGCTGCTGCGCTGGTCGGAGATCGAGATCGAGCTGGAGCGCGGCGACCCCGGGCTGCTGCGGGCCGCGACCCGCTGGATGACGGACGCGGGGCACCACCTGGCGCGCCCGGCGAGCAAGCTCGACCACGCGCTGACCGCGGGACTCGGCTCCGCCGCCATGCCGGGACGCCCGGCCGCTCTGCCGCGCGCGGGCACGGCGGGCGAGGCCGTCATGCGGCGGCTGGGCGAGCAGGTCGACCTGCTGCTCTCCCTCGACGGGGCGGTACGGGCCGACGAGCCGGACGCCGTCCACCGCATGCGTTCCACCAGCCGCCGGCTGCGCAATCTGCTGCGCGGCAACGGCCGGGTCCTGGACCGTGAGCGCACCGACCCGGTGGCCGCCGAGCTGCGGCGGCTCACGCGGGTGCTCGGCGGCTCGCGGGACCACGAAGTGCTGGCCGGCCGCCTCGCGGCCCAGGCCCGCACGCTCGATCCGCCCGCGCGGGCCGGCCTCGCCGCCCGGGTGCGGGACCAGGAGAAGGCGCTGCACCGCCAGGCGCACCGGCGGGCCGTGACCGCGCTCGACCGGGCCCGCCACCGTGCACTGCTCGACGCGCTGGACGCGCTGCGGACCGACCCGCCGCTCCGCGCGGCCACGGCCGATCTGCCCGCTGTCCGGCAGCTGGGCAGGGCGGCGGCGCGCGACCAGAAGCGGACCGCCGCCCGGATGAAGCGCGCCATGAAGGCCGCGCCCGGCCGGAAGCGGGACGAGGCGCTGCACAGCGCGCGCAAGGCGGTCAGGCGCGCCCGCCACACGGCCGAGACCGCGCTGCCGTACGGCGGCCGGACGGCGGAGCGGCTGCGCAAGCGCACCAAGGCCGTGCAGCAGGTGCTCGGCGACCACCAGGACGCGGTCATGGCACGGGCCGCGCTGCCGAAGCTTGCCGCTGTGGCGGCGGCCGACGGCGTCGACACCTTCGACTACGGCCGCCTGTACGCCCTCCAGGACACCGCCGCCGCCACCGCGCTGCGCGACCTCCCCGCGGCCTGGCGCAAGTCCCGCGCGCCCAAGCTGACCGCCTTCGGCTGAGCACGCGGGCGGCCGGGGCGTCCGTGCCCCGGCCGGGTGCATGGGCGGCCCGGATGGGGACAGCCGGAGGTCATGGCGCCCCACGACACGAACAGCAACGTCGACGACCCGCAGCCGCCGGGCGCCGATACCCCCGGCCCCGACGCACAGGTGGAGCGGGACCAACCGGACGGGCCGGCCGAGCTGCCGGCCCGCTCGTGGCGCAAGGTGCTGCGCGGCACCCTGGCGGAATTCCAGCGCGACGAGCTGAACGACCGCGCCGCCGCGCTGACGTACTACAGCGTCCTGTCGCTCTTCCCCGCGCTGCTGGTGATGGTCTCGGCGCTGGGCGCCGCGGGGCCGTCCGCCACCGACAAGGTGCTCTCCAACGTCCAGAACCTCACCCCGGGGCCCGCCAGGGACACCATCAGCGAGGCGGTGCGCCAGCTCCAGGGCAACGCGGGCACCGGCTCGCTCATCGCCGTGTTCGGCCTGCTGGCGGCGGTGTGGTCGGCGTCCGGATACGTCGGGGCGTTCATCCGTACCGCGAACGTCGTCTACGACGTGCCGGAGGGGCGCCCGGTGTGGAAAATCCTGCCCGTGCGGCTGGCCGTGACCGTGGTCCTCATGGCGCTGGCCGTCGCCAGCACCGTCATCGCCGTCTTCACCGGCCCCCTCGCACACCAGGCGGGCACCTGGCTGGGCGTCGGGGACAGCGCCCTGACCGCGTGGTCGATCCTGAAATGGCCGGTGCTCGTCGTGCTGGTCACCGTCATGATCGCACTGCTGTACTGGGCCGCGCCCAATGCCAAGGGCGGCGGCTTCCGCTGGATCACCCCGGGCAGTTTCCTCGCCCTGCTGATCTGGATGGCCGCCTCGGCGGGATTCGCGTTCTACGTGGCGTACTTCAGCTCGTACAACAAGACGTACGGGACGCTGGCCGGGGTGATCGTGTTCCTGGTGTGGCTGTGGATCACCAATCTGGCCGTCGTGCTCGGCCTGGAGTTCGACGCGGAGCTGGCCCGCCAGCGTGCGGTCGCCGGCGGCTTCCCGGCCGGCAAGGAGCCGTACGTCGAACCGCGGGACACCCGCGCGTGGAGCGACGAGGACAAGCGCCGGCTGGCGGGCTGAGCCGCCGGCTCCCGGGTGCCGGTGCCCCGGGCCAGGCCGTTTGACGGCTGTGGACCGGGGCAGCCGAACAGTGACCGTGATGCGGCCGCGGCCGCGAGGCGTGCACGGCACGCCCGCCGCCGACCGCGGCCACCCGGTGCGACCGATGAGCGAGGTGAGGACCCATGCGTGCGACCGTCTGGCACGGCAAGCGGGACGTCCGGGTCGAGAACGTCCCCGATCCGGTCATCCAGGAGGACACGGACGCCGTCATCCGGGTCACCTCGTCCGGCCTGTGCGGGTCCGACCTGCACCTCTACGAGGTCCTGACCCCGTTCATGACCCCCGGCGACATCCTCGGGCACGAGCCCATGGGCATCGTGGAGGAGGTCGGCCCCGCGGTGACGGGCATCGAACCCGGCGACCGGGTCGTGGTGCCGTTCCAGATCGCCTGCGGCACCTGCTGGATGTGCCGCAAGGGCCTGCCCACCCAGTGCGAGACCACCCAGGTCACGGAGCACGGCATGGGCGCCCAGCTCTTCGGCTACACCAAGCTGTACGGCGCGGTGCCCGGCGCGCAGGCGGAGTACCTGCGGGTGCCGCAGGCCCAGTACGGGCCCATCAAGGTCCCCCAGGGTCCGCCCGACGACCGCTTCGTCCTGCTCTCCGACGTCCTGCCCACCGCCTGGCAGGCCGTGCAGTACGCCGAGGTGCCCAAGGGCGGCACCCTGGTGGTGCTCGGCCTGGGACCGATCGGCGCGATGGCCTGCCGGGTCGCCCGCCATCTGGGCGTCGAGGTCGTCATCGGCGTCGACCTCGTGCCCGAGCGGCTGGAGCGGGCCACGCACGACGGCACCGTGGCGCTGGACCTGAGCGCCTTCGACTCGCCCGACGACCTGGTCGCCGCGGTCAGGGACCTCACCGGCGGCCGGGGCGCGGACAGCGTCATCGACGCGGTCGGCACCGAGGCCCACGGCAGCCCCGTCGCCAAATTCGCGCAGGCGGCCACCGGCCTCCTGCCCCGCTCGTGGGCGGAGCGGCTCAACGAGACCGCCGGGATCGACCGGCTGAGCGCCTTCGAGACGGCCGTCTCCCTGGTCCGCAGGGGCGGCACCGTCTCGGTCAGCGGGGTGTACGGCGGCGCAGCCGACCCGCTGCCGATGATGACGATGTTCGACAAGCAGATCCAGCTGAGGATGGGCCAGGCCAACGTACGCCGCTGGAGTGACGACATCCTCCCGCTGCTCACCGACGACGACCCGCTGGGCGTGGACACCTTCGCCACCCACCACCTGCCGCTGGACCGGGCGCCCGACGCGTACGCGATGTTCCAGAAGAAGGAGGACGGCGCCATCAAGGTGCTGTTCCAGCCCTGAGCCGCCCCTCATCCGCGGTGCGGCCCGACCGATGATCCGGAGAGAGGACATCCCATGTTCAAGGCAGTCGCAGACGTTCTCCGCTCGATCGGCGGCGCGATAGCCACCGTCGTGAGCCTGCCCTTCCGCGCGGTCGCCCGGCTCTTCGGCGGCGCCTCCGACAGCGCCCACGGGCGCCACTGACCACCCGCCCGCGCACCCCGGCACCGGGATGCGCGCGGCGGCGCCCGGCACAAAGGTTGCCGTAGGCGCGCCCCGCGCCGTCACGGCCCGAACCAGCGCGTCCCCGACGCGGACCCCGAGGAGAGGCGCCGATGCCCAGCACCACCCATGACGCGATCACCGCTGCCCTTGCGACGGGGCCGGCCGGCTCGCGCGCCCCGACCGGCTTCTCCGCTGACGCCGCGCGGGCGAGCACCGCCGCCGCCTTCGCCGACCGGGTGGACGACATCGACGCCGGGCGGCTCGACTTCCCGCTGCCGGGCGGCGGACGCACGGCAGCCCGCTTCCGCGCACTGACCGCGGTCGCGGCGGACGACCTCTGCGTGGCCCGGCTGGTCGAGGGCCACGTCGACGCGACGGCGATCCTCGCGGAGCTGGACGGCCCGCAGGCCGGCGCCGGCGAGCGCTGGGGCGTCTGGGCGGCGGAACCGCCGGGGGAGGGGCTGACCGCCACCCGGACGGACCAGGGCTGGACGCTGAACGGCCTCAAGCCGTACTGCTCCGGCGCGCACAGCTGCACCCACGCCCTGGTGACCGCCACCGAGGGCGAGGACCGCCGGCTCTTCGCGGTGGCGACGGCGGACCCCGGCTGCCGCCCCGTCCCCGGCACCTGGCGGGCGCTGGGCATGGCGGGCAGCGACACCCCCGACGTGCGCTTCGACGGCGTGCACGCTGTCGCCGTCGGCGGCGTCCGGGAGTACCTGACCCGGCCCGGCTTCCAGCACGGCGGCATCGGTGTCGCCGCCTGCTGGTACGGCGGCGCGCTCGCCGTCGCGGAAGCCCTGCGCACAGCGGCCGGGCGGCGCGAGGACGTCCTGACCGACGCCCACATGGGCGCCGTCGACATGCGGCTGCACGCGGCCGGGACCGTGCTCGCGCAGGCCGCGGTCGAGATCGACCTCGACCCGGACGACACCGGCGGCACCGCCCGGCTCAGGAGCCTGCGCACCCGGGCGTTCGTCGAGTCGGTGTGCGCGGATGTCCTGACGCACGTGGGACGCGCCACCGGAGCCGGGCCGCTGTGCCGCGACGAGCGGCACGCGCGTACCGCCGCCGACCTGACCGTCTACATCCGCCAGCACCACGCGGAACGCAATCTCGCGGAACTGGGCGGCCTCGTCGCCCGTAAGGAGCACTCGTGACGGAGCAGCAGGGGCGCTCGGGACCCGCCCACGCCAACCCCATCCAGGCGCCCGGCACCGACGAGCGCCTCTGGCAGGCGTGGGACGGCTGGGAGCGGCTGCCCGAATGCCGGCTGCCGCGCACCGGACGCGTGGTGGTCGTGGCCGCCCACCCCGACGACGAGGTGCTGGCCGCCGGCGGCACGATCGCGCTGCTCGCCGGGGCGGGCGTCGGCCTGACCCTCGTGTCGGTCACCGACGGCGAGCGGTCCCACCCGCACAGCACCGTCCACACCCCGCGGGAGATGGCCGGGATCAGGGCCGCCGAGGTCAAGGACGCCCTCGCGGAACTGGGCGCGTCCGCCGCCGAGGTGGTCCGCCTGCACGTGCCCGACACCGAGACCCCCTTCCACGAGGACGAGATCGCCAAGAAGCTCGCCGGCCCGCTGTCCGGCGCCGCGCTGTGCCTGACCCCGTGGATCGGCGACGTGCACGGCGACCACGAGGCCGTGGGCCGCGCCACGCTGGCCGCCGCCCGCGCCGCGGACGTGCCGGTGCTGATGTACCCGGTGTGGATGTGGCACTGGGCGCGGCCCGACGACCCGGCCCTGCCCTGGACCTCCGCGCAGCGCGTGACGCTCACCCCGGACGCGGTCGCGCGCAAGCGGGCCGCCGTCGAGCGCTTCGCCAGCCAGATCCGGCCGCTCGGCCCAGGACCCGGCGACGCGCCGGTCCTGCCCCCGGACGAGATCGCCCACCACCTCCGGCACGTCGAGGTGGTCTTCGGATGACCGGCTCCGGCACGCCGACCGGCTACTTCGACACGATGTACCGCGACGCCGACGACCCCTGGCACCTGACGGAGCGCTGGTACGAGCAGCGCAAGTACGACCTGACGGTGGCGGCGCTCCCGCTGCCGCGATACCGCCGCGCCTTCGAGCCCGCCTGCTCGGTCGGCGAACTCACCCGGCGCCTCGCCCCGCGCTGCGACGCCGTGCTCGCCTGCGACCGCGTGGCCTCGGCCGTCCGCACCGCCCGCTCGCGTACCGCGGAATTCCCGCACGTGGCCGTGGAGCGGATGACCGTGCCGGACGAATGGCCCGAGGGGGCCTTCGACCTGGTGGTGCTGTCGGAAGTCCTCTACTACTTCGAACCGGCGCAGCTGGACGCGCTGCTGGCCCGCACGGTCGCGAGCCTGGAGCCGGGCGGCACCCTCGTCACCGTGCACTGGGACCACCCCGTGCCCGAGCACCGCAGCACCGGGACCGGCGTCGCCGCGGTCGTCGGCGCGACCGCGGGGCTGCACCCGGTGGCCGACCACCGCGAGGACGACTTCGTCCTCCAGGTCCACCAGCGCGCCGGCCACGACGGACAGCCGCCGGCCAGTCCCGCTGCGCGCGAGGGACTGGTGTGAACGTCGCTTCGATGGCCGTCGTCGTACCGGCCCGCAACGAGGAGGCGCTGCTGCCCGCGGCGCTCGACGCACTGGCCGCCGCGTCCCGGCACCCGCTGCTCGCCGGGCTGCGCGTGCTCACCGTGGTCGTCGCGGACTCCTGCCACGACAGGACCGCCGCGGTCGCCCGCCGCGCGGGCGCGCTCGTCGTGGAGGGCGACTACCGCAACCCCGGCCGCGCCCGCGCCGCCGGCACCGACCGGGCACTGGCCGAACTCGGCGCGCCCGCGGGCGGGATCTGGATCGCGGCGACCGACGCGGACAGCGTCGTCCCTCCCGACTGGCTCGCCCACCAGCGCGCCCGCGCCCACGAGGGCTGGGCGGCGGTCGTCGGCACCGTCGTCCTGCCGCCTTCCGCCGCCGCCGAGCGCCACGCACGCGGCTACGAGGCCGGGCGCCCACCGGCGGGGACGCCCTGGCGGCACCCGCACGTACACGGCGCCAACCTCGGCGTGGCCGCCTACGCCTACCGCGACGCGGGCGGCTTCCCGCCGCTGGGCGCGGGCGAGGACCGCGCCCTGGTGGCCGCGCTCGAAGGGCGCGGCCACCGCGTCCTGCGCACCGCGGACTCCCCGGTACTCACCTCCGCGCGCCTGCGGGCCCGGGCCCGTGGCGGGTTCGGCGACCACCTGGCCGCGCTGGCGGCGGGTCAGGGCGCGGGCTGAAGTGGGCGTCCTCGGGCTGCCCGCGCGCCGGTGGCCGTGCCGAATCCGGTGACCGCCCGGCCGGGTTGACGGCGGGTCGGGGCGCCGGTTCAGCGGGACGTCTTCTGGCCGGCTGCGGGTCCTGGCCCGTGGCGGGTCCGGGGATCATCCGGCCGCATTGACCGCGGGTCAGGGCGCGTTCGCCGTCGTGCGGCGCGCGGTGTCCTGGCCCGCCGGCTGCGGGATCGGATGCGCCGGGTGTGGGATCCGCCGCAGTGGGCAGACGCGCGGCATGACTATGGAGCGCCACAAGCCGGCCGCCGGCGCCGACCAGGCCGAGTTCCCGGTGATCGCCCCCGAAGGCGATCTCGACGTGGAGAATCTCGAACCGCTGGCGAGTCGGCTGCGGTCCGCCGCGGTGGACTCCCCTGTGGTGATCATCGACGCCACCCGCATCACCTTCGGCGACTCCAGCCTGCTGCGGGTGCTGCTCGAAGTGCAGCGGCTCACCGAAGTACGGATCGCCGGCCCGCAGCCCGCGGTGCGGCGGCTCATCGAACTGGTCGGCTTCGACCGGGTCCTGAAGGTGTTCCCCTCGCTGGAGGCGGCCGCGGCGGCGCCGGTCCCGGTGCGGTGACCCCGGCGCGGGCGTACGCCCCCCCGCGCACGGACGCACACGGAGGCACGACGGCCCTCCACACCCCGCGTGCGGCCGTACAGGTGACGCGCGGCGCGGTGCGTGCGGAATCCGCGTCCTGGCAGCCGCCCAGAATGCACACGGTGAGCGCGCGGCGTCGGTGACTCAGCCCCGGCGGCGGCCTCCAGGGCGGAGCCATCCTCGCCACCGGCCTCCACCTCGGCTATCTCGCCGCCGACTACCGCGTGCTCCAGCGGGTACGCCCGCTCGCCGCCCTGGACGTCGCGGACTCCCTCGCGGCGGCCTCGTTCACCGCGATGGGCCTGGCGGGACTGGCCGCAGGCGGCGCCTTCCTGCGGAACGTACTCCCGCTGGGCACCTTCAACACGATCACGTCCGGCGGCATGGTGCCGCTCTTCAACGCCGCCGTCGGGATCGAGGTGGCCTCCGGGGTGATCGTGCTGCTGGCCCACTTCCTCGACCAGGCCGTCGAGGCTGTTCGGGCGGGCGCGCGATGTGCCGCGGACCGGCGCGCTGTTCGTCGCCGGCGGGCTCGCCCCGGCCGGCCTGCCGCCGTTCGGCACGGCGCTCGGCAAGGCGCCGGCCGAGGACGCCGCGGGCCATGCGTACCCCTGGCTCCCGGCCGTCTACGCGGCCACGTCCGCGCCGACCGGCGGCGCTGTGCTGCGCGCGGCGCTGCGGATCTTCTGGGCCCGGACGGTACGCACCTGCCTGAACGGCCTGCGCCGCCTGCACTCCGGGCACCTCGGCGACTATCTCGCGTGGCTCGCGTCGGGGGTGGCCGTGCTGTGCGCTGTGCTGGCGGGGCAGGGGTGAGGTCCTGCCACAGCGCGGTGGCGTCGCTGCCTTCCCCTGGTGGGGGGGGGGCTGAGCGCGCAGTTCCCCGCGCCCCTGCGGGGCGCGCCCTCTGCCGCAGTGGGCGACACAGGCGGCGGGCCGCGGCCGTCACCCGGGCCGCCTCACCGCGGAGGCCCGTGGCGGGGACCGGCCGCCGTCACCCTCTGGCCGGCGGAGCCATACGCTGCATGACCATGAGCAACCCCCCTGGCTTGCGCGAGCACAAAAAGCAGCAGATGTACCAGCGGCTCTCCGACACCGCCATCGCCCTGTTCCTGGACAAGGGCTTCGAGCGCGTGACCGTCGCCGCCGTGGCCGCCGCGGTCGACATCTCCAAGCCGACCCTCTTCCGGTACTTCCCGGCCAAGGAGGACCTCGTGCTGCACCGGCTGGCCGACCACGAGGGGGAGGCCGGCCGGGTCGTCGTACAGCGCCCGGCCGGGTGCTCCCCGCTCAACGCCTTGCGGCGGCACTTCCTTGACGGACTCGACCGGCGCGACCCCGTGACCGGCCTGAACGACGACGCCGAGGTGCTCGCCTTCCACCGACTGCTGTACGGGACCCCGTCGCTGGTGGCGCGGCTGCACACGCACCTGGAGCGGGACGAGGCCGCGCTCGCGGACGCCCTCGGCGGCGGGAGCGCCGGTATCCGGGTACGGCTCGCCGCCGGGCAGATCATCGCCGTGCAGCGCATCCTCGCCCAGGAGAACTGGCGGTGTATCGCCGCAGGCCGGAGCGCGGACGCGCTCCGGCCCGAAGCAGCGGCGGCGGCCGAGGACGCCTTCACCCAGCTGGCAGCCGGTCTGTCCCGCTACGTGTGACCGGTGACCCGATTAAGGTAAAAAACTTTACTGGGTTGCATTATTCTCGGTGGAATGACACTCCCCGACGCCGCTCTCAGTGATGCCCTCACCGAGGAACGCAGCTACCACGACGCATGCCGCACCGCGCTGGGCGCGATGATCGACGGAGCCCAGGACCAGGTGATCGTCGGCGAGAACGCCTCCGCCTCCGGCGCCGACGCCGAAGTGCTCGGGTACCGGCTGCGCAGCCAGGCCGAAGTGCTTCGCGAACTCCCCGCGGGACCCCTGTTCTTCGGCCGCATCGGCTTCGCCCAGGACGCCGCCACCGCGGGTGGCCACGCCGGGCAGAGCTACCACATCGGCCGGGTCCGCATCTCCCGGCACCCCGCCGCCCCGCCGCTCGTGGTCGACTGGCGCGCCCCCGTGTCGCGCGCTTTCTACCAGGCGGGCCCGCACGACCCGCGGGGCGTCGCCGTGCGGCGGCGGTTCGGCTGGACGGCCGGGAGCCGGGGCGACTCCGCCGATCTGACCGGCCTGGAGGACGAGTACCCGGGCGCGGGCGAAGCGCGGGAGAGCGGCATCGTCGCCGGTGAGATCGAGCGCCCCCGGGTCGGACCGATGCGCGACATCGCCGCCACCATCCAGCCGGAACAGGACGACCTCGTACGCCAGGACGTCACCACCTCGATCTGCGTCCAAGGCGCCCCGGGCACCGGGAAGACCGCGGTGGGCCTGCACCGCGCGGCCTATCTCCTCTACACCTTTCCGCAGCGCGTCCAGCGCGGCGGAATGCTCATCCTCGGGCCCAACCGCACCTTCCTGTCCTACATCCGCGAAGTGCTCCCCGCGCTCGGCGAGTCCGGTGTGCGGCAGTCCACCGTCGAGGACGAGATCGCCGGCCACCCGGTCCAGGCGCGTGACGCCGAGGCCGCGGCCCTGGTGAAGCACGACCTCCGCATGGCCGGGGTCCTGCGCCGGGCGCTCTACGCGCGGGTACGGCCCGAGGGAGCCGAGTCCTTCGTCCTGCCCGACGGTTCCTACCGCTGGCGGATCCCGTCAGGGGAGCTGGCGCGGATCGTCCGGGACGTACGGGCCGAGGAACCCGCCTACGCCGTGGGGCGCGACCGTATCCGTACCCGTGTCGTCCGCGCGGTCCAGGAGGAGGCTGAGCGGCGGACGGGACCGCGTACCGGCTCGTGGACCTCCAGGGTGTCGCGGAGCCGACCGGTCACCGCCCTGGTCGACGCGGTCTGGCCCGCCGTACGGCCCGAGGAGGTCCTCGCGGACCTTTTCACCCGTCCGGACGTACTGGCCGCCGCGGCCGAGGGCGTCCTCGGCCGCGCCGAGCAGAAGGCGCTGCTGTGGGCCGGGCCGCCGCGGTCGTCCACCTCGGCCCGCTGGTCGGCGGCCGACCTGGTGCTGCTCGACGAGCTCGCGGGCCTGATCGAACGCCCCGCCGGCTACGGGCATGTCGTCATCGACGAGGCGCAGGACCTGTCGCCGATGCAGTGCCGCGCCATCGCCCGCCGCTCGGCCTTCGGCTCGCTGACCGTCCTCGGCGACCTGGCCCAGGGCACCACCCCCTGGGCCGCGCGCGACTGGTCCGAGCTGCTCGGCCATCTGGGCAAGCCGGACGGCGTCGTCACCCAGCTGACCACGGGCTTCCGCCTCCCCGGCGCGGTCGCCGCCCTCGCCAACCGGCTGCTGGAACACCTCGACGCGGACGTACCTCCCGCCCGCTCCCTGCGCCGCGACGGCGACGGCGACCTGAGGATCGAGGCGGCGGACGACACCGCGGCGGCGACCGTCACGGCGGTGCGGGCCGCGCTGGCCCATGAGGGCTCCATCGGCGTCATCGCGGCCGACGCCGAGGCGCCCCGGCTGCGCGACGCGCTGGTCGCGGCCGGTATCGCGGTGTCCGGGCCGGACGGGGCGGGTGCGCGGGTCGGTGTGGTGCCGGCCTCGGCCGTCAAGGGACTGGAGTACGACCACGCCGTCGTGGTCGAACCCGCCGCCATCGTCCAGGCCGAGCCGCGCGGCCTGAACCGCCTCTACGTGGCGCTGACCCGGGCCGTCTCGCGCCTCCACGTCATCCATTCGGCGCCGCTGCCGCCCGCGCTGGCCCGGACGGCATGACGGAACCGGGTGGGCGGGGCCGGCCGGCCGGCGGGTGCCGGGTGAAAGACGATCAGCGAGGAAAAGGACTTCCGAAGCTGTCGGGCCGACCCCGCCCGACACCATGGTGATGCACATTGGTCGTTGTTGCAACAACCTCGCAATAGCGGTCTAGGGTGGCCGTGGCACGTTAACGACCACCATGGAAAGGGGCCGTGCCTGATGGGCACTTACGCTCTTCCTGACCTGCCGTACGACTACTCCGCCCTCGCACCGGCCATCACCGGCGAGATCCTGGAGCTGCACCACGCCAAGCACCACGCGGCGTACGTCAAGGGCGCCAACGACGCGCTGGAGCAGATCGCCGAGGTCCGCGACAAGGACGCGATCACCCCGACCGGCCTTGTCGGCCTGGAGAAGACCTTCGCGTTCAACCTCTCCGGGCACGTGCTGCACTCGATCTTCTGGCAGAACCTCGCACCCGACGGCGGTGGCCGCCCCGACGGCGCGCTGGCCACCGCGATCGACGAACACCTCGGCGGATTCGAGGCGTTCAAGAAGCAGCTCACCGTCGCGACCGCGTCCGTACAGGGCTCCGGGTGGGGCGTGCTCGCCTGGGAGCCGCTCGGCAAGCGGCTGATCGTGGAGCAGGTCTACGACCACCACGGCAACGTCGGCCACGGCGCCACCCCGCTGCTGGTCTTCGACGCCTGGGAGCACGCCTACTACCTCCAGTACAAGAACGTCCGCCCCGACTACGTCACCAAACTCTGGGACCTCGTCAACTGGGCCGACGTCCAGGCCCGTTTCACCGCGGCGACGGCGGCCGTCGCCGGCTGACACACCCCGCCGGGGGCGGGCCGGGAGGACGAACGGGGGCTTCCCGGCCCGCCCGCCGGCGGCCGGTCGCTTATTGCGCCTGGCGGGTGACCTTTCGGGGCGCCCCCGTGTTGAGGCCGATCACCGGTGCCGGCAGTCACGAAGCTGGTCTTTCCCGCCTGCTGACCGAGCGGGCGCCCGGAGAGATGGGGCGTGATGGGCGTAAAGCACATCGACACCCGGCTGCTCGAAGAACTGACCGAGCAGTCACAGGACCTGAACAGCGACGCCGTACGCATCACCCAGGCCGCGCTGGGCGACTTCGCCGAGGCCTCGGGTCCGCAGCCGAGCCGTTGGTGGCGGCGGGGAAGCGCGGCCACCGGAGCGGCGGGCGCCGCGGCCCTGCTGAGCCCGGCACGTGCCGTCGCCGCCACGTCGAGCGACGACGTCATGGCGCTGCAGACCGCCGCGTCGATCGAGAACCTGGCGATCAGCGTGTACAAGACCGCCGCCGGCCTGTCCTTCATCAAGGACGGCAACAAGACGATCGCGGCCTTCATCGCGAAGACCACCACCCAGCACCAGGCGCACCTGGCGGCGTTCAACTCGGCGGTCACCCAGGCCGGCGGCAAGCAGCAGACCGCGCCCGACCCGAAGTACGCGGCGATCGTCAAGCAGACCCTGCCGTCGATCAAGACCCCGGCGGACGTGGTGAAGCTGGCGATCACGCTGGAGGACGTGGCCGCGGAGACGTACACCAAGAACGTCAGCCAGGTCAGCAGCGCCCAGTTGCGCAAGCTGTTCGCGTCGGTCGCGCCCGTGGAGGCGCAGCACCGGGCCACGCTGCTCGCCGTGCAGGCGCTGCTCGCCGACAACCTGGGCAACCTGATCGCCATCCCGACCGATGCCGCCAAGCTCCCCGCGGCCGTCGGCAGCGTCGGCATCCCCGACACCTTCTACCCGACCAAGAACGCCTCGCCGATCTCTGAGGGGGCCGTGAAGTGACCACCTCACGCGACTGGGACATGCCGATCAGCGAGGACCAGCTCGCCCGGCTCACCCGCGACATGGAGACCGCCCACCGCGACACCCTGCCGGACATGCGGGCCCGCGCGGTGGACCTGGCCGAGGACATCCGCAGTCATGGCGGCGGGGCTGAGGACGTCGGCAGCGACGGCGGCGCCGGGTACGTTCGCGGCGGTGGCGGGGCCGGGGACATCCTCGGCCGCGGCACGGGGGCCGAGGGCGCTCCGGGCCGCCGCCGCTTCCTCGCCGGCGCCGCCGGCCTCACGGCCGCCGTGGCGCTGGCCGCCTGCTCCAATGGCGACAAGACCAACTCGGCCGCCTCGACGAAGGGCGTCGGCGCGGCGCCGTCCAGCTCCTCGTCCTCGTCTTCTTCCAGCAGCCAGTACACCGGCGACCTGAAGATCGTCGCGCTCGCGGTGGCACTGGAGAACCAGGCGGTCGGCGCCTACCAGACCGCGCTGACGGCGGCCAAGGCGGGCAAGCTCGGTACGGTGCCGCCGGCCGTCGCCACCTTCATCACCACCGCGATGGCCCAGCACGCCGACCACGCCAAGGCGTGGAACGCGGTGCTGACAGGTGCGGGCAAGCCCGCGATCACAAATGTGCCGCTGTCCAACCAGCCGGCCACCCTCGCGGCGCTGGGCAAGGCCAAGACGGTCACCGACGTCGCGAAGCTGGCGCTCCAGCTGGAGGACCAGGCCGCGCAGACGTACCTGTTCGCCACGTACAACGTACATGCGGCGGCCGGGATCGCCACCGCGGCGAGCATCGCGCCGGTCGAGGCGATGCACGCGGCCATCCTGCACTTCGTGCTCGGCCAGTACCCGGTGCCGGACACCTTCCTGCCGGTGGACAAGGCCGCCGATCCCGCGCTTCTGACGGTCTGACCGCGCACAGCCCTGGGCCGGGGCCGAGCAGTCCGTTCCCCGTCAGGGGCGGGCCGCTCGCCCGGCCACCGGCAGCGCGGCCCGCGTTCGCACACCGTGAGCGGGTCGCCGGGCCTGTTGTGCCGGGTGACGGCGGGAGCGGGGCGGCGGGTGTCAGCCGTTGCGGAACTTCTCGACCATGGCGTCCGCGTCGGCCTCGTTGGGCGCGGTGCCCACACTGCCGATGCCGGTGCTGCCGCCCTCGTTCTGCCACTTCTGGATCAGCTCGCGCTTCTGCTCGTTGGGCAGCTGCTCCACCCACTTGCGGTTTTCCGATGACATCCGGCCCGTCATCTCGCCCAGGGGATCGTTCGCCATCTCACGTCCTCCTCGCATCGCTGCCGGCCTTGCTGTCGACACTTCCAACATCTCAAACGACCACCCTGACCGCGACCGGAGACCCGGGGAGTGTGCTCGCCCCGTACACACACCTCTGTGAGGAGGGGAAAGAGGTCCCGGCCGATCCCGGATACCCGTCCCGCGGCGAGTCGGCCGCCGGCCCTCGTCGCCGCCGCTCCCGCCGCACCCGCCGCACCTTCCCGACAGGAGACCGACATGACGTCCGTGCTCATCACCGGCGCCTCCAGGGGTATCGGCCGGGCCATCGCGATCGAACTTGCCGAGCGCGGACACCGGGTCGTCGCCACCGCCCGCCGGCCGGAAGACCTTGACGATCTCCCCGTCGACCAACGCCTCCGCCTCGACGTCACCGACCAGAAGAGCGTCGACGAGGCCCTCTTCAAGGCCGGGGAGATCGACGTGCTCGTCAGCAACGCCGGTGCGACGGTCCGCGCGCCGCTGGAGAACGTGCCCCTCTCCGAGGTCGAAGCGCTCTTCCAGCTCAACACCTTCGGCCCCCTGCGGTTGGTGCAGGGCGTGCTGCCCGCCATACGGGAGCGCGGCGCGGGCCGAGTGGTCTTCGTCTCCAGCGTCCAGGGCCGGATCGTCATGCCGATCATCGGCCCGTACGCCGCCAGCAAGTGGGCGCTGGAGGCGTTCGCCGAGACGCTGGCCGTCGAGGCGGGCCACTTCGGCGTCAAGGTGAGCATTCTCCAGCCGGGCACCGTCTCCTCCGGCGGAGCCGAGCGCGCCACGTCCTTCTTCACCGAGGACGACCCCTACACGCCCCTCTTCGAGCAGTTCGGGTCACTGCGCGGCACCTCCGTCTTCGAGGCCGTCACCCCCGAGCAAGTGGCCGTCGCGGTGGCCGACACGATCGAACTCCCCGATCCTCCGCTGCGCGTCCCGGTGGGCGACCCGGCCAGGACCGCCCTGGAGGCCCGAAAGGCGGCACCGGAGGACGCTCCCTTCCTCCCGGTCGCACTCGACTGGTAGCCGCCACCGGAGCCACCAGGGGCTTGGGTACCCCGGGACGGTAACTCACCACGGCCGCCCCGGCTGCCCACCGCGGGCGGGCGGCCTTCTCGGCAGGGAACTCGCCACCCCTGGCCGGGCACCGGCGGCAGGCAGCGTCCGACGTCGTTGCTGCCCGGTGGCGGCACGTCGTCGGCGCACCCGCGCCCGCCTGGGGGCCTTCCGTCAACCGCCCGACCGGAGAGCGGCCGGTGGCCATGCGCCTGAACGGGTGGTTCGGCTCGTGAGGCCGCTTCCGCGGCAGCGGGTCGGGATAGCATCCACCGGGCACCGCCGCCGATGGCGTGCTGCGAGATCCGGCGGGGAACGGGCGGTGTCAGCGGCCGGGCGGGAACGGGTGATGCGGGTGCCGCCGCCGGCCGGCCCGGCATCGTCCCCCGCCCCTGGCCGGCGCGCGAACGGGCGCGCCGGCGGTAGCCGGTACGACGCTGTGCGGCGGCAGCGGTGTCACCACCTGCACGAGCGCCAGCCACACCGACCACGCTTACAGCTCCCAGAGGGGCAACAGCTGTTGGGGCGCCGCCCCGGGGCGCGACTGCACCAACTACGTGGCCTACGTGGAGTCGACGGTCAACGCGGCGGCGTATCCCGGAAACGACCTTGGCAACGCCAAGGACTGGGTGGCGAACGCGGCCGTCAAGGGGCACCCCCGGCAAGTCGACCTCAGACCCCGGAACTCACCCCCATCGCCGGCAGGTTGGCCGGCGGGATGGGGGAGGCGCGGTGGACGGCCCGGGTGACGGCGGTGCGGCGCACGCCGAGCGGCGCCGGCGCCCGGGGAGTCGCGAGTGTGGGCGGGTCGAGCGGTCAGCACTCGATGACGTTGACCGCGAGGCCGCCGCGGGCGGTCTCCTTGTACTTGACCTTCATGTCGGCGCCGGTCTCCTTCATCGTCTTGATGACCTTGTCGAGGGAGACGTGGTGGCGGCCGTCGCCGCGCATGGCCATCCGGGCGGCGGTGACGGCCTTGACCGCGGCCATGCCGTTGCGCTCGATGCAGGGGATCTGGACCAGGCCGCCGACCGGGTCGCAGGTCAGGCCGAGGTTGTGCTCCATGCCGATCTCGGCGGCGTTCTCCACCTGCTCCGGGGTGCCGCCGAGGATTTCGGCGAGGCCGCCGGCGGCCATCGAGCAGGCCGAGCCGACCTCGCCCTGGCAGCCGACCTCGGCGCCGGAGATGGACGCGTTCTCCTTGAAGAGCATGCCGATCGCGCCCGCCGCGAGGAGGAAGCGGACGACGCCGTCGTCGTCGGCGCCGGGGACGAAGTCCAGGTAGTAGTGCAGGACGGCCGGGATGATGCCGGCCGCGCCGTTGGTCGGGGCGGTCACGACCCGGCCGCCCGCGGCATTCTCCTCGTTCACGGCCATCGCGTAGAGAGTGATCCACTCCATCGCGCGGGCCGCCGCGTCGCCCTCGGCCCGCAGCTGGCGGGCCGACGTGGCGGCCCTGCGGCGGACCTTGAGGCCGCCGGGCAGGATGCCCTCGCGGGACATGCCGCGCCCCACGCACTCCCGCATCACCTGCCAGATCTCCAGCAGGCCCGCGCGGATCTCGGCCTCGGTGCGCCAGGCCTTCTCGTTCTCCAGCATCAGCGCGGAGATCGACAGACCGGTCTCCCGGGACAGCCGCAGCAGCTCGTCGCCGGTGCGGAAGGGATACCGCAGCACCGTGTCGTCGAGCTTGATCCGGTCCGCCCCCACTGCCTCCTCGTCCACGACGAAGCCGCCGCCGACGCTGTAGTACGTCTTCGTCAGCAGCGCTTCGCCGTCGCCGCCGTACGCGGACAGGGTCATGCCGTTCGCGTGGTAGGGCAGCGAACGGCGGCGGTGCAGCACCAGGTCCGTGGCCGGGTCGAAGTCCACCTCGTGTGCGCCGAGCAGCGTCAGCCGCTTGTCCGCGTGGATCACCGCCACCTCGGCGTCCGCCGTCTCGACGTCGACCGTGCGCGGCGAGTGTCCCGCCAGGCCCAGCAGGACGGCCTTCGGGGTGCCGTGCCCGTGGCCGGTCGCGCCGAGCGACCCGAACAGCTCGGCGCTGAGGGCCGCGGTCCGGGTGAGCAGATCGTCGGTCTTCAACCGCTGCGCGAACATCCGGGCCGCCCGCATCGGTCCCACGGTGTGGGAACTGGAGGGGCCTATGCCGATGGAGAAGAGGTCGAATACGGAGATTGCCATGCGTTCAGTGCTCCTGGATTACCGCGGACGCCGTTGTCCCCGGGTGCTGCTCGTGCGGGCCGGGGGGGGGGGGGGGGGGGGGGGGGGGGGGGGGGGGGGGGGGGGGGGGGGGGGCGCCCCCCCCCCCCCCCCCCCCCCCCCCCCCCCCCCCCCCCCCCCCCCCCCCCCCGGCCCCCCCCCCCCCCCCCCCCCCCCCCCCCCCCCCCCCCCCCCCCCCCGCGGAGCGGTTCATGACGCCAGGGCCGGATACAGCGGGTGCCGCTCGGCGAGCGCGGTGACCCTCGCCCGGAGGGCGTCCGCGTCGAAGACGGGCTGCAGGGCCGCGGCGATGATGTCGGCGACCTCGCGGAAGGCGTCCGCGTCGAAGCCCCGGGTGGCGAGCGCGGGTGTGCCGATGCGCAGGCCCGAGGTCACCATCGGCGGGCGCGGGTCGTTGGGGATCGCGTTGCGGTTGACGGTGATGCCGATGCCGTGCAGACGGTCCTCGGCCTGCTGGCCGTCCAGCGCCGACGCGCGCAGGTCGACCAGCACGAGGTGGACGTCGGTGCCGCCGGACAGGACGGCGACGCCCGCGGCCGCCAGGTCGTCCCCGCCGAGCCGGTCGGCGAGGATCTTCGCGCCCTCCAGTGTGCGGGCCTGCCGGTCGAGGAACTCGTCGGTGGCCGCGGCCTTGAAGGCGACGGCCTTGCCGGCGATGACATGCTCCAGCGGGCCGCCCTGCTGGCCGGGGAAGACCGCGGAATTGATCTTCTTGGCGAGGTCGGCGGTGGACAGGATGACACCGCCGCGCGGGCCGCCGAGCGTCTTGTGCGTCGTGGTGGTGACCACATGCGCGTGCGGTACGGGCGAGGGGTGCAGCCCGGCCGCGACGAGCCCCGCGAAGTGCGCCATGTCGACCATCAGATACGCGCCGACCTCGTCGGCGATCCGCCGGAAGCGGGCGAAGTCCAGCTGCCGCGGATACGCCGACCAGCCGGCGATGATCAGCTGCGGCCGGTGCTCCTTGGCCAGCCGCTCGACCTCGGCCATGTCGACCAGGCCGGTGTCGCCGTCGACGTGGTAGGCCGCGACCTTGTAGAGCTTGCCGGAGAAGTTGATCTTCATGCCGTGCGTCAGGTGCCCGCCGTGCGCCAGATCGAGGCCGAGGATCGTGTCGCCCGGCTTCAGCAGGGCGAACATCGCGGCGGCGTTGGCCTGCGCGCCCGAGTGCGGCTGCACGTTCGCGGCCTCGGCGCCGAAGAGCGCCTTGACACGGTCGATGGCCAGCTGCTCGATGACGTCGACATGCTCGCAGCCGCCGTAGTAGCGGCGACCGGGGTAGCCCTCGGCGTACTTGTTGGTCAGCACCGAGCCCTGGGCCTCGAGGACCGCGACCGGGGCGAAATTCTCCGAGGCGATCATTTCCAGCGTGGACTGCTGGCGGTGCAGCTCGGCGTCGATCTCGGCGGCGACCTCGGGGTCGAAGTCGTGCAGGGACTGGTTCAGCAGCGACATGGGATCTTCCTGGTGTACGGGTGGTGGCGGGGGCTCAGGCCGCGATGAAGGCGTCGTACTCGGCCGCGGTCAGCAGCTCCGCGCCGTCGTCCGAGACCTTCACCCTGAACAGCCAGCCTCCTTCGAACGGTGCGGTATTGACCAGCGACGGGTCATCGACGACATCCTGGTTGATCTCGGTGACCTCGCCGGACACCGGGGCGTACAGCTCGCTGACCGACTTGGTCGATTCCAGCTCGCCGCAGGTCTCGCCCGCGGTCACCGTCGCCCCCACCTCGGGGAGCTGGACGAAGACCACGTCACCGAGCGCGTCGGCGGCGTGCGAGGTGATGCCGACGGTCGAGGCGCCGTCCGCGGGGTCGGTGAGCCACTCGTGCTCCTTGCTGTAACGCAGCTGCTCAGGATTGATGCTCATGACGGAATTCTCCCGTATGCGAAGAGGTGATGACGAAGCCGACGCGGCAGGCTGTGGACAACCGGGCGCCTGTGGAAAAAGTCGGGGGGTTCAGCGCTCGCGCTGGTAGAAGGGCAGCGCCACGACGCGGTACGGCTCACGGCTGCCCCGGATGTCGACCGCGACCCCTTCCGTGCCCGGCGCGGCATGGTCCGCGTCCACGTACGCCATGGCGATGGGCACTCCGAGCGTCGGCGAGGGCGCGCCCGAGGTGACCTCGCCGATGAGGGCGCCGGACGCGTCCGTGACGGCGTAGCCGGCCCGCGGCACCCTGCGGCCCTCCGCGACCAGCCCCACGAGCTTGCGCGGCGGGACGTCCGCGGCCCTGGCCGCCGCCGCGGTCAGCGCCTCGCGGCCGACGAAGTCACTAGGCTTGTCGAACTTCACCACCCGCCCGAGACCCGCGTCGAAGGGCGTCACCTTCGCGGTCAGCTCGTGCCCGTACAGCGGCATCCCGGCCTCCAGGCGCAGGGTGTCGCGGCACGACAGCCCGCACGGCACGAGGCCGGCGTCCGCTCCGCCCGCAAGGAGCCCCTGCCACAGCCGCTCGGCATCGGCCGGCGCCACGAACAGCTCGAAGCCGTCCTCGCCTGTGTAGCCCGTCCTGGCGATCAGCGAGGACACGCCCGCCACGGTCCCGGGCAGCCCCGCGTAGTAGCGCAGCCCGGCCAGGTCGGCGTCGGTGAGCGCGGAGAGGATGCCGGGCGCGGCGGGACCCTGGATCGCCAGCAGGGAGTACGCGTCCCGGTCGTCGGTCACCTGCGCGTCGAAGTCCGCCGCGCGCAGCGCGACCGTGTCCAGCACCGTCTGGGCGTTGGAGGCGTTGGCGACGATCAGATAGCGCTGCTCGGCGAGCCGGTAGACGATCAGGTCGTCCAGGATGCCGCCGTCCGGAGCGCAGACCATCGTGTAGCGGGCCTTGCCGACCGCGAGCGCCGACAGATGGCCGACCAGGGCGTGGTCCAGCGCCTGCCCTGCCTGCGGCCCTGTCACGGTGATCTCTCCCATGTGCGACAGGTCGAAAAGGCCGGCCCTGTTGCGTACGGCCTGGTGCTCGTCGCGCTCGCTGCCGTACCGCAGCGGCATGTCCCAGCCGGCGAAGTCGGTCATGGTCGCGCCCAGCGCGCGGTGCACCGCGTCGAGGGCGGTACGGCGCGGCGAAGCGGCGGGCGGCGCGCTCAGCGGTTCGTTCGAGGGTTCGGTCATCGAGAGGGCTCCCAAAGGCGGCGGACAGGGGACACGGACTGCGGTCGGGGTGTTCACCCCGGCCTCCCCATCTGTCATCGGAACCTGAGAGGTTCACCGTGACCCCTGCGGGCCGCGGCTTGCACCTTGGGTGGGGCGGGACCGGTGACGGCCCGCCCGCTTTTCAGATCTGCCTCGCCCGCGCGGTATCTGTGCCTGAGAGATTCAAGGGAAGACTTGCTCCTTCGGCGCCCGGCCCCAGGTGGTGGGGCCGGAACTCTCCCGCGCGGCCTCCAACGGCCGGTATGCGTATTGTGCCGCCATCATTGCATGCCCGGGCGCCGGGGGCGCTCAGCCGCTACTGTTTCCGGGCAGGACACGGGCACCGACAGTGGCACAAGCGCGGACAAGGGTGGACATGGAGAATCCGGCACCTTACATATGGCCGGCGAACGAGCTCGAGGAAGTGCTGGCCGCGAGCCTCGGCAATCCCTCGGCGACCCCCCGGCTGCTGGAAGTCCTCGGCCGGTCGCACGTATGGGTGCCGCTGCCCAACGGCGGCGCGCCCGACTCCGTCGCCCTCGACCTGCCCACCCTGGAGCTCGGCGGCGCGCCCTATGTGCCGGTTTTCAGCTCCGAGCAGCAGTTCCGGCAGGCCGCGGAAGGCATGTCCTGCACTGTCGCACCGGTACGCGACTTCGCCCGCGGCCTGCCCCCGCTGATGGGTATCGCCGTCAATCCTGGCGGCGCCGTCGGAGTGCCGCTGCCGCCCGCCGCCGTCGCGGAATTGTGCCGCGCCGAGCGGATCGGGGCGTACGGCGAGCAGAGCCCTGGCGGCGCCAGGGTGCGGCTGTGGGAGCCGGCCCCCGACGAGGAGCCCGTGGACTTCCTGGCCGTCGCCGCCGCGGAATACGCCGTCAGCCCGATGGTGCTCAGCGCCCGCCGCGCCATGGCCGCGGTCGAGGAGGACCCGCCCGCCCTCTTCGTCGGCGTCGAACTGGACAGTTGGCAGGAACAGGACAGGGCCGCCGCCATGGACGCGCTCGGCCGCGCCCTGGGCGCGGCGCCGCTGCCGTGGCCGGTCCACCTCATCCTGCTCGACATCGCCCAGGACCCGGTGGGGGACTGGATGCTGGAGGCCGTGCGACCGTTCTACAGCCGGGACTGAGACCGCACCCGCGGTCAACTCCCTTACGCGGCCCGGCGCCTGCGTATACCCGCCGTATACGCGGCATTTAGCCGGCGCAGCTTGAGTCGGTCAGCGTTCCACCCGGAACAGTCGACCTGATTTGATGGCGGAACACCGAACGACGGGAAAGGGGCGGTCCGACGTGATCGCGGGCGCGCAAGGCGGCGCGGCGGCCGGCCATGTGGAGCAGATGCTGCTCCAGGTGGCGCCCGGCCGCTTCGACGCATACGAGAACCTGCTCGCGTCGCTGGCCGACGGCCAGGTCTGGATGCTGCTCTGGCAGGGCGCACCGGGGGCGCCCGACGCGCAGTACGCGGCCATGGAGGTCGGCGGCCACCGCTATGCCCCGTGCTGCACCTCGCCCAGGGAACTGGCCGCCAGCGGCTGGAACCGGGACCACGAGATCGTCTCGGGCCGCGACATCGCCCTGGCCCTCTTTCCCGACCACTGCGGCCTGTGGCTCAATCCGCACGCCAATGGCGGCGGCGTCGGCATCCCCTGGCCCGACCTGCGCCGGGTCGCGGGCGGCCTGGACCTGCTGCCCGCCGGGCCGCTGCAGATCGGCGAGCCGTCACTGCAGATCCCGCAGTTCTACGCGCTGCTGGCCAAGGCCGCGCACCGCACCCACGCGGTACGCGCGCTGCGCCAGGCGTGGGTCCAGCCGTCCCTGGGCGAGCCCTACCTCGCGATCGGCGTCGAGGTCTACGACTCCTCGCCGCAGGCCGTCGAATCGGTCCGCCTGATGATGCAGCAGGCGGTGGCCGGCGTACCCGAAGGGCTGTCCGTCTCCACCGTCGCCATGGCCGACACCTATGACCCGGTCGCGCTGTGGCTCCGCGCCAATGCGCAGCCCTTCTTCGACCGCGAGGCCTTCTCCGGCCCCCCCGTGTGGGGGCCGCCGCCGCGTACGTACTGACCCCTGCGGGGGCGCCGTACGTATCCGGTCAGGCGGGGAGGGCCGCGTCCAGGAGGCCGAGCGGCGGGGCGCCCAGCGCCAGCAGGTCGGCGTGGAAGCCCGGCAGGGTGAAGGACGCGGAGCGCTCCGCGCGGGCGCGCACCCGCCTGATCTCCAGCTTGCCCCAGGTGTAGCGCCCGTATCCCGCGTCGAAGGTGCCGCGCCTGGCCTCCGCGGCGGCCCCAGCGGGGGCCAGGTGGGCGTCCCGTATGAACAGCCGGGTCGCCTCGCCGACATCCATGGCGCCGGTGTGCATACCGATCGCACAGGTCAGCCGGGTGACCCGGACCAGCGCCTCAAGGGCGACGCCGATGGCGAAGCGCGGGTCGCGGGCGCGGAAGCCCTCGTCGAGGCAGACCTCCTCCACGTAATGCGCCCACCCCTCGCAGAAGGACAGGCTGTGCAGGGTCCGCCGGACCGGGCTGGTCGCGTGCCGCAGGGCGCGCCCGTGGGCGAAGTGGCCGGGAGCGACCTCGTGCACGGTGATCGACGGCAGGCTCGTACGGCTGAAGACCGTCAGCCACTCCTCCCGCTCCTGCGCGGGCCAATCGGGCTCCGGCGGGGTCACGTGGTACCAGGAGGGCGATTCGGGCTCTCCCGGCCCCGCCCAGGTCATCATCGCCATCGCCCAGCGGCGGGACGGCGGCGCGGGCCCGACCAGGCACTCGCCGTCCAGATACGGGGCGAGGCGGCGCTCGCGGGTGAAGGCGATGACCTCCTCGGTGAGCCGGGCCGCGGCCGGGATGACGCCGTCGGCGCCGGGGTGGTCGGCGAGCAGTTCGGGGATCAGCTCGTCGGGCGTCCGGTTCCTGTCGAGTGCCCGGCAGGAGTCGGCGAGCAGCAGGCCGAGCCGTACACGTTCCTTGTCCGCGGCCTCCGCCAGTGCCGTGAGGTCCACCCGCAGGCCCTCCTGCCCGCCCATCAGCGCGGCCAGCGCCCGGCCGCCGAGCCGCGGGTCGGGGTCGCCGTTCGCGGCCGCGTGCTCCAGACGGGCGATCAGCCGGGCGTGCGCGGCGAGTGCCTCGGCTTCCGGGGCGCCCTGGTCAGGATCGAGGTCGGCGGCCAGCCCGTGCGCGGAGCCGAGCAGCGCCGCGGCCACGGGGGCGCTCACCCGGTCGAGTGAGGCCAGCGCGGCGTCCACCGCGTCGGGCCAGCGTGCCAGATGCTTGCGGCGGGCCGCGGCACGCTCCTTGCGGGGCGCGTACTCCCGGTCGTAACAGGCGAGTTCGAGATTGGACAGATGTGGGTACGGGTCGCGCCTGTGCAGTTCGAGGTCCCCGTACTGCGTCCGCAGCGACTCCTCGAACACCGCCAGGTGCGCCTCGTCGTGCGGGTCGTCGAGCGGCCCGGAAGCGCGCTTCGCACTGTCGACCGCGGCCAGGGCGCGGCGTATCCCGTCGGGGGAGAGGTCCTGAACACGGCCGTCGTATTCGTGCAGCCCGGCCATCTCGCGGACGGTGGGCATCATCAGGTCGCACACCGCTCGAAGCCGATCATCCATCCCATGACCGTAGCGCCGTGCCCGCCGTCCGTCTGCCCGGGGCGGCAGGTGAGTCGGTGTGACGTGTCAGGTCTGGCCCGCGGTCCTGGCGCGGCTGACGGCCGGGCCGATCGCCCGGATGACGTCCGCGACCTCGTCCGCGGTCGTGGTGTGGCCGAGCGAGAAGCGCAGGGTGGCCCGCGCGTGCGTGGCCGGCTGGCCCATCGCCAGCAGTACATGGCTGGGCTGCGCCACACCCGCGGTGCACGCCGACCCGGTGGAGCACGCGATGCCCTGCGCGTCCAGCAGCAGCAGGAGGGCGTCGCCCTCGCAGCCGGGGAAGGTGAAGTGCGCGTTCGCGGCGAGCCGGCCCTCGGGGGAGGGGTCGCCGTTGAGAATGACGTCGGGCACCGCGGCCCGGATGCCGCGCACCAGCTCGTCGCGCAGCGCGGCGACCGACGCGGTGTATTCCCCCCGCCTTTCCGCGGCGAGGGAGCCGGCCGTGGCGAAGGCCGCGATCGCCGGCACATCGAGGGTGCCCGACCTGCTGCGCTCCTGCTCGCCGCCGTGCAGCAGCGGCACCGGGGTGTCGTCCCTGCGCAATACGAGCGCGCCGACGCCGTACGGGCCGCCGACCTTGTGCCCGGTGACCGTCATGGCGTCCAGGCCGCTGGCCGCGAAGTCGACATCGGTCTGCCCGAAGGCCTGCACCGCGTCGGAGTGCATCGGCACGCCGAACTCGGCGCAGACCGCCGCGAGGCCGGCGACCGGGAGGATCGTGCCGACCTCGTTGTTCGCCCACATGACGCTGACCAGGGCCACGTCCTCGGCCCCGCCCGCGAGCGCCGTACGCAGAGTGTCGGGCTGCACCCTGCCGTACGCGTCCACCGGCAGCCACTCCACGGCGGCGCCCTCGTGCTCGGCCAGCCAGTGGACGGCGTCCAGCACGGCGTGGTGCTCCACCGGGCTGGCCAGGACGCGGACCCGGCGCGGGTCCGCCGCGCGGCGCGCCCAGAACAGGCCCTTCACGGCCAGGTTGTCCGATTCGGTGCCGCCGCCGGTGAACACGATCTCGCTCGGGCGCGCGCCCAGCGCCGCCGCGAGGGCCTCTCTCGACTCCTCGACGGTCCGCCGGGCGCGCCGGCCCGCCGCGTGCAGTGCGGACGCGTTCCCCGTCACCGTGAGGTGGGAGGTCATCGCCTCGACCGCCTCCGGGAGCATGGGCGTGGTGGCGGCGTGATCGAAGTAGGCCATGATTTCCCGATTCTACGTTCCACCGGGGTCCGCCCGACTCCCCGCCCGCACCCTCCTCCGGGGTTGCCGCCCGCGCCCCAGGTGCGTTGCCCTCTGCGGCAGAGGACGAGCCCCGCAGGGGCGCGAGGAACTGCGCGCCCAGCCGAGGCGCACCGCAGGTGTGAACGCCGCCGCAAGTGGCACCCCCAGGGGCGCGGGGAAACGCACGACCAGCCCGCCACCGGGGAAGGTCCCGGTGCGGGCCCGGAGGGGCAGGACGAGGGGTCAGGGGCGCGGGGCGCGAGCCAGCTGGCGGGACTGGGCCACCAGACGATCCTTGGCGTCCCAGACTTCCGCGTCCTCCTCCAATAGGCCGCCGGCCAGATTCCGGGTGGTCAGGGACACCCTGACCGGCCCAGGAGCCGGCTGGCACCGCAGATGCACGGTGAGTTCGAGCGTCGGCACCCACCCGGCCAGCCCCATGTCGAACGCCGTGGGCGGCAACGCGTCCACGGCCAGCAGCAGCGACATCGCGTCGTGGTCGCGCCCGTCGGCGAGGCCGAGCCACCCGCGCATGTCACCGGTCCCGGAGGGCGCACCGACGGCCCATCCCGCGGTGGCCGGGTCGAGCCGCAGGTCGAGCCGTTCCAGGATCGCGGTGGAGCCGGTCACCGGACCGCCGTCGGGCGCGTCGGACGAGCTGACGCAGCCGTCGTAGGACGGCATCGACGGCGGCCGCGCGGTGGTGCGGACATCGTCCGGGAGCGCGGCGAGATCGCCGTACGCGGCGAGGACCCGGATCCGCTCGACCTCGCGCCCCTCGGTGTCGCGCTGGTAGAGCGACGCCTGCCCGGTGGACATGGTGCGCCCGGCGCGTACGGTCTCAGTTCTGATCACGGCGGGCCCCGGCTCCGACGCGGTCAGATAGTGCGCCGTGATGGTGATCGGATCGGGATGCGGCAGCGCGGCTTGCAGCGCGCGGCCGACGACGGCCAGCAGATAGCCGCCGTTGACGGCCTTGATGATCGTCCAGCCCGCCGACAGGTCGGTGTCGTACGTGCCGGACTCCGCCGGCCTGGCCACCACCGCTGTGTCGCGGTCGAACTCGCTGTCCCCGATGGCCGCACGGGCCGCTGCATATGCCATGAGTCGATGTTACCCGTCGGTAGTCGCCAGTTGTCCAGCCCCGCCGGGCCGTCCGCAGGACAACGCTGAGCGCCCGCTTATCTCTTCCGCGCGGGTCCGGGCCTGCTCGGACCCCTGTGGATAACCGGGCGGTCCGCCGCGGCCGGGCCGTTACCCTGGACAGGTGAACGACTCTCCCCACCCCACCGAGCGCAAGCGGCTGCGCGTGCTCGCCGCCATGAGCGGCGGCGTCGACTCCGCGGTCGCCGCTGCCCGCGCCGCGGAGGCCGGGCACGACGTGACCGGGGTCCATCTGGCGCTGTCGGCGAATCCGCAGAGCTTCAGGACCGGGGCCCGCGGCTGCTGCACGGTGGAGGACTCCCGGGACGCCCGCCGCGCGGCCGACGTCATCGGCATCCCCTTCTACGTGTGGGACCTCGCCGAGCGCTTCCGCGAGGACGTGGTCGCCGACTTCGTCGCCGAATACGCGGCGGGCCGCACCCCCAACCCCTGCCTGCGGTGCAATGAGAAGATCAAGTTCGCCGCCCTGCTCGACAAGGCGCTGGCGCTGGGCTTCGACGCGGTCTGCACCGGGCACTATGCCGCGGTCGTCACCCGGGAGGACGGCTCCCGCGAACTGCACCGGGCGAGCGACGCGGCCAAGGACCAGTCGTACGTCCTCGGCGTGCTGGACGAGCGGCAGTTGGCGCACGCGATGTTCCCGCTCGGCGACACCCTCACCACCAAGGAGGAGATCCGGGCCGAGGCCGCCCGCCGCGGCCTCGCGGTGGCCAAGAAGCCCGACAGCCACGACATCTGCTTCATCGCCGACGGCGACACCCAGGGCTTCCTGGCCAGGAGCCTCGGCAGTGCGCAGGGCGCGATCGTGGACGAGAGCGGCGCCCGGGTCGGCACCCACGAGGGTGCGTACGGCTTCACCATCGGCCAGCGCAAGGGCCTGCGGCTCGGCATCCCCGCCGACGACGGCAAGCCCCGCTATGTGCTGGACATCTCGCCGGTCAGCAACACGGTCACGGTCGGGCCCGCGGAGGCGCTCGACGTGACCGCGCTCACCGCGATCCGCCCCCGCTGGTGCGGCGCCCCGCCGACCGGCCCGGCCGCGTACACCGCCCAGTTGCGCGCCCATGGCGACGATGTGCCGGTGACCGCGGAGGTCGTCGACGGCGAGCTGCGGGTACGCTTCGGCGCCCCGGTCCGCGGCATCGCGCCAGGACAGGCCGTGGTGCTCTACGACGGCACGCGCGTCGTCGGCTCCGCGACCATCGCCACCACCGACCGCGCCACCGCCCGCCACCAGGAGAAGCCCACGGTGACCGTATGAACATCGGCGTCTTCCTGTCCGCCGCCGACCTGGGCGAGCAGTACACCGTGCCGGCCCGGGAGTTCGGCAGGCTGATCGGCGAGGGCGGCCACACCCTCGTGTGGGGCGGTTCGGAGTCCGGCCTGATGAAGGTCGTCGCGGACAGCGTCCAGGAGGCCGGCGGGCGGCTGGTCGGCGTCTCGGTGGCCTTCCTCCAGCACAAGGCGCGCGCGAACGCCGACGAAATGGTGATCGCCGAGGACCTCGCCCAGCGCAAGGCGGAGCTGCTGCGCCGCTCCGACGCCCTCGTGGTGATGGTCGGCGGCGCCGGCACCCTGGACGAGGCCACCGAGATCCTGGAGCTGAAGAAGCACCGGCTGCACGCCAAACCGGTGGTCCTGCTCAACAGCGCCGGTTTCTACGACGGTCTCGAACTGCAACTGCGCAGGATGGACGCGGAGGGCTTCCTGCCCCTGCCGCTGTCCGAGCTGGTGTATTTCGCCACGGACGGCGCCGACGCCCTCGCGCACCTCCAGGAGCAGATATGAGCGGCCCGCGCGTCCACCTGGTCACCGGCGCCGGTTCCGGCATCGGCAGCGCCGTCGCGCAGCGGCTGCTGGAGCGCGGCGACGAACTGTGGCTGCTGGCAAGGGACGCCGGGCGGGCCAGGGAGCTGGCGGCCCGTCACCCCGGCGTCCGTACCCTGGTCGGCGACCTTGCGGAGCCCGCCCGGCTGTCCTGGGCACTGGGCCACCAGTCGCCACCCGACCGCCTCGACTCGCTGCTGCACATCGCCGGCACCGTCGAGCTGGGCGTGGTCGGCGACCTCACCCCGAAGATCTGGCAGGAGACGCTGGCCGTCAACCTGATGGGTCCGGCCGAGCTGACCCGTCTGCTGCTGCCCCAGCTCCGGCTGTCCCGCGGCCATGTCGTCTTCGTCAATTCCACCTCCGGGCTGAGCGCCAGCGCCGAGTGGAGCGCGTACGGCGCGAGCAAGTTCGGCCTGCGCGCGCTGGCCGACGCCCTGCGCGCCGAGGAGCACGCGGCCGGCGTCCGGGTGACGTCGGTCTACCCGAGCCGTACCGCGACCCCGATGCAGCGGAAGGTCCACCAGCAGGAGGGCAAGCCCTACGACCCGGCCCGCTGGATCGCCCCCGAGTCGGTCGCCACCACCGTCCTCACCGCCCTCGACCTCCCCGCGGACGCCGAGATCACCGACCTGACGATCCGCCCGGGCCAGTAGCGGCGGCGGCGAAGCGGGCCGGGGCGGCGCGGAAGGCTACCCTTCCGGCGTGAGCAACGATGTGAGCAACGATCTGCACCTCCCCGAGGCCACCGCGACCGGCGTGGGTTCGATGCCGGGCGGCGACGCCCGAGAGGCGGCCCGCATCGCGACCGAGGCGTCCGAGGGCATGGTCTTCCTGCCCGAGCTGCCCGCCCGCGGCCCCGGCGCCGACATGATCGGCCGCAGCCTGGGGCTGCTGGTCGAGATGTACGCCCGGGTCGAGCCCAGCGGCTGGCGGTTCGGCGACCGGCCGGGCCGGGACACCAAGCGGGCCAGATCGTGGCTGGGCGAGGACCTGGACGCCCTGGAGGAATTCACCCAGGGCTACGAGGGGCTGGTCAAGATCCAGGCGGTCGGCCCCTGGACGCTGGCCGCGTCCGTGGAGACCCGGCACGGCGAGGCCGCGCTGCGAGACCTCGGCGCCTGCCGCGACCTGGCCGGATCGCTGGCCGAAGGGCTCACCGCGCACCTCGCCGACGTCCGCCGCCGGATCCCCGGCGCGACCGTCGTCCTGCAACTGGACGAGCCGTCCCTGACGGCGGTGCTGCGCGGGCACATCAGGACGGCCAGCGGCTACCGCACCTACCGGGCGGTCGACCGGGCCGTGATCGAGTCGGCGCTGCGCGAGCTGATCACGGCGGCGGGCGTACCCGTCACCGTCCACTCCTGCGCCCCGGACATCCCCTTCGCGCTGCTGCGCCGGGCGGGTGTGGCCGGCATCTCCTTCGACGCGGACCTGCTCACCGAGCGTGACTGGGACGAGTTCGGCGAGACCGCGGAGGCGGGCACCGCGCTCTTCGCCGGTGTCGTGCCCGGCAAGGACGCCCCATTGTCAGACCCTGCCGGTAGCGTGAGTGGTGTTCGGGCGTTGTGGCGCAGGTTGGGGCTGGCGCCGGGGGCTCTGGGATCCTCCGTCGCCGTGACTCCGTCCTGCGGTCTGGCGGGGGCCTCACCGGCCTATGCCCGTGCCGCCCTCGTGCATTGCGCGAAGGCGGCACGCTCGCTCGTCGACAACCCTGAGTAGTGAGGAAGGACGGGGTCGTGGAGGACACGGAGATTCCCGCGGAGGCGCGCGCGGAGCACGCACGCCTTGCCGAGCAGGTCGAGGAGCACCGCTTCCGTTACTACGTCAAGGACGCCCCGGTCGTCAGCGACGCCGAGTTCGACAAGCTGCTGCGCAGCCTGGAGGGTGTCGAGGAGCGGCACCCGGGCCTGCGCACCCCGGACTCGCCCACCCAGAAGGTCGCGGGCGCGTACGAGACGGAGTTCACCTCCGTGCAGCACCGCGAACGGCTGCTGTCGCTGGACAACGCCTTCACCGACGAGGAACTGGCGATCTGGGCCGACCGGGTCGCGGCCGAACTCGGCCCGCCGGACAACTCGCACAGCCCGTACCACTTCCTGTGCGAGCTGAAGGTGGACGGCCTGGCGGTCAACCTCACCTACGAGCGCGGCCGGCTCACCAGGGCGGCGACCCGCGGCGACGGGCGGACCGGCGAGGACATCACGCCCAATGTGCGCACCATCGCCGACATCCCCGACCGGCTGGCCGGTGACCGGGTACCGGAGCTGGTGGAGATCCGCGGCGAGGTCTACTTCCCCGGTGAGAAGTTCGAGGAGCTGAACGCGCGGCTGGTCGAGAGCGGGGAGAAGCCGTTCGCCAACCCGCGCAACGCGGCGGCCGGTTCGCTGCGCCAGAAGGACCCGCGGATCACCGCGTCCCGCCCCCTGCGGATGGTGGTGCACGGCATCGGCGCCCGCACGGGCTTCGACATCGACTGCCAGTCGCACGCGTACGGCCTGCTGCACGAGTGGGGCCTGCCCACCGCCCGCCACAACAAGGTGGTCGACTCGCTCGCCGCCGTGAGGGACTTCATCGGCTACTACGGCGAGCACCGGCACGACGTCGAGCACGAGATCGACGGAGTGGTCGTCAAGGTCGACGAGATCCCGCTGCAGGGCCGGCTCGGCTCCACCTCCCGCGCCCCGCGCTGGGCCATCGCCTGGAAGTACGCCCCCGAGGAGGTCAACACCAAGCTGGTGGAGATCCGGGTCGGGGTCGGCCGCACCGGGCGGGTCACGCCGTACGCGGTGGTGGAGCCGGTGACGGTGGCCGGGTCCGAGGTGGAGTTCGCGACCCTGCACAACCAGGACGTGGTCAAGAAGAAGGGCGTCCTGATCGGCGACACCGTCGTGCTGCGCAAGGCGGGCGACGTCATCCCGGAGATCCTGGGCCCGGTGGTGGACCTGCGGGACGGCACGGAGCGGGAGTTCGTGATGCCCGCAGAGTGCCCGGACTGCGGCACCGCCCTGCAGCCCATGAAGGAGGGGGACATCGATCTGCGGTGTCCCAACGCCCGCTACTGCCCTGCCCAGTTGCGCGAGCGGATCTTCTATCTCGCGGGCCGCCGCAGCCTGGACATCGAAGGGCTCGGCTATGTCGCGGCCACCGCGCTGACCCAGCCGCTCGACCCGCACGAGCCGCCGCTCAAGGACGAGGGCGACCTGTTCGGCCTGACGATCGAGCAGCTGCTGCCGATCCGCTCGTACGTCCTGGACCAGGACACCGGTCTGCCCAAGCGCGACCCGGAGACCGGCGAGCCGAAGGTCGTCACCTTCTTCGCCAACCAGAAGGGCGAGCCGAAGAAGAACGCGCTGGCGATGCTGGAGAACATCGCGGCGGCCAAGGACCGCCCGCTGGCCAGGGTCATCACCGGTCTGTCCATCCGCCATGTGGGCCCGGTCGCCGCCGCCGCGCTGGCCCGCGAATTCCGCGATCTGAACCGGATCAAGGACGCGGCCGAGGAGGAGCTGGCGGCTGTGGACGGGGTCGGCGGCACCATCGCCGCCTCCGTCAAGCAGTGGTTCGCCGAAGACTGGCACCAGGAGATCATCAGGAAGTGGCGGGACGCCGGGGTGGTCTTCACCGAGGAGGGCTCGGACGAGGGGCCGAGGCCACTCGAAGGGCTGACGGTGGTGGTGACCGGAACTTTGTCGACCTATACCCGGGATGGCGCAAAAGAGGCGCTGGGCAGCCAAGGTGCGAAAGTCACCGGAGCGGTGTCCAAAAAAACGGACTTCGTCGTGGTCGGCGACAACCCCGGATCCAAGTTCGACAAAGCCGTGCAGCTGAAAGTGCCTGTTCTGGACGAGTCCGGTTTCGCGGTGCTGCTCGCGGACGGTCCTGACGCGGCCCGGCTAAACACGGTGAATCCCGTGGAAACGGACACCGCGGCAGCGGCCCCGCCAGACGCCGGAACTGACGGTGAATCCGGCTGAATGGCCCGAGGATGTCACCCGATCGGCCTATATCAGAATACGGCGATGTGCCTGGTCGCATTCGGGCAACCACGCTCGATCGGTGCCCGGGATGCCGCGAGGCGGCCTAGTGTTGAGGCGCGCGCCCGCCGGGATGAACGTTCCGGCAGTACGTGCGGAACTCGACCGCGCGCAGGGCGTGGTGGACCTGCTTGCCACACCGGGCTGCGAGAGGGACAGGCATGCGACCGACGGAGAGTGCCGGAGCGGCACCGCTGCTCCGCAGCGCGCCCGTGGCCGAGCTCCCGTCCCTGACACCGTCGGCGTCCAGGACGCTGGTGCGCCACGGGGCGCCGCCGGCCGCCGCGGTCTGCGTGGTGGTCGGCGTCATCCAGGTGCTCGGCCGCGGCCACGCGCTCTTCCCCGGCGGTACCGCGGGCTGGGGCTTCGCGATCCTCACCGGCATCATCGTCGGCCACCTGGTGGCGATGGGCCGGGACCGGTGGTGGGGCGGCACCGGTTCCGGCGCCGCCCTCACCCTGGCGATGCTGATGATCAACGGCTGGGTGGCCGCGGTGCTGGTCAGCCTGGCCGTGGTGACCCTGGTCGGCGCCGCCCGCAGACACCGCTGGCGGCAGGCCGCGCTCTACGGCTCCATCGACATCCTCGGCATCGGCGCAGGCGCCCTGATGCTGACCCTCTGCGGCACCCACCCCACCGTCGAGCACCCATGGGACCCCGACGACTGGGCGATGTCCGCCGTCCCGATCGTCATCCTGGCCGCACTGACCTATCTGGTCGCCACCCGCGCCCTGCTGTGGTGCGCCTTCGCGCCCCGCGGCGGCGGCCTGCCCACCGTGGCCCGGTCCGCGCTGATCAGGCAGGGCATGTTCGGCGGCGCTCTGCTCGGCATCTCCCCGCTGATACTGGTCGTCGGCTGCGACATGCCGGTGCTGCTGCCGCTGTTCTCCGTACCGCTGATCGCGCTGGACTCGACGCTGTGGATCGCGCACGCCCGCGCCGAGGAGCAGCTGCGCGACCCGCTCACCGGGCTGCCCAACCGCCAGTGGCTGCTGGAACGCGCCTGGACCGCGCTGGACGACGCCCTGGAGGACTACGAGCGGGCGGACCCCGGCTTCCTCGCCGCGACCGGCGGCAAGGGCACGCACCCGCCGGCCGGCTGCGGCAGGGTCGGGCTGATCCTGATCGACCTGGACAAGTTCCGTTCCGTCAACGACACCCTCGGGCACCTCGCCGGTGACCGGCTGCTGCTCCAGGTCGCCGACCGGCTGCGGCTCGCGCTGCCGCGCGGCGCCGAGGCGGCCAGGCTCGGCGGCGACGAATTCGCCGTCCTGCTGCCCGGCTGCGACTCGCCGACCCGCGCCCAGCGGATCGCCAGGACCCTGGTCGCCGCGCTCGGATCGCCACTCAGCCTCGACGGGCTGTCACTGGTGCTGGAGGCCAGCGCCGGCGTCGCGGTCTTCCCCGACCACGCCCTGGACGCGGAAGGCCTGCTGCGGCGGGCCGACGTGGCGATGTACCAGGCCAAGCGGGACCGCAGCGGCGTCGAGGTCTACGAGGCCACCACCGACGGCAACACCCCCGACCGGCTCGGCCTGCTCGGCGACCTGCGCAGGGCGCTCGACGCCGGCGACATCGAACTGCACTACCAGCCCAAGGTCCACTTCGACGGCCGCGTGGCCGGACTTGAGGCGCTGGTCCGCTGGGAGCACCCGGAGCGCGGGCGGGTCAGTCCGGAGGAATTCATCACCATGGCCGAGACGTCCGGCCTGATGCCGCAGCTCACCGAGTACGTCCTCGACACCGCGCTGGCGCAGGTCGCCCGCTGGCGCCGGATGGGCCTGGACGTGCCGGTCGCCGTCAACGTCTCGCCGCGCGACGTCCACAGCCCCGGTTTCGCCGGCACCGTCGCCGCCCGGCTGGCCAGGCACCAGGTGCCGCCCGGGTCGCTCCAGCTGGAGATCACCGAGCACGTCCTGCTGGAGGACCCGCAGCGCGCGGCGGACACGCTCAACGGGCTGACCGGGCACGGGGTGAAGATGTCGCTCGACGACTTCGGTACGGGGTATTCGTCGCTGGTGCACCTGCGGCGGCTGCCGGTCAGCGAACTCAAGATCGACCGGTCGTTCGTGGCCCGGCTCGTCGTCGACACCGAGGACGCGGAGATCGTGCGCTGCACGGTGGACCTCGCGCATTCGCTCGGGCTGACGGTCGTCGCCGAGGGCGTCGAGGACGACGAGACGTGGGAGCGGCTGCGGGATCTGCACTGTGACGCCGTGCAGGGGTGGCTGGTCGCTGCCGCGATGCCGCCGGACGAGGCCACGAAGTGGCTGCTCGCCAGAGGTGAGCGGGGGGCCCTGCCGGCCGGGCAGAAGGCGGTGCCGGTCCTGCCGCCGGGGTCCGTCGTCCCGGTCGTCCCGGTCGTCCCGGTCGTACCGGCCGTTCCGGACGGGGCGTCGTCCGTTTCCGCGGCCGAGCGCGCGTAGCCGCTCCGCGGCGCCGTGTTCGAGAGGTCACCGCTGCGTCGGCGCGTACGCCTCCGCTGCGCGGGGCTGAGGGTCCGCTGTGCCGGCGGGTGCGCTTCTCCGGGGCGCAGGGGGTGCGCGGTTCCCTTCGGCAGGGGGTGCCTACCTCGCTGGTGCGGGGTCGAGGGTCCGCTGTGTCGGCCGGTACGCCTCCCCGGGGCGCGGGGGTTGCGCGGTTGTCCCCTCGGCAAGGGGGCACCCCATCAGGGGCGCGGGGAACGGCGCGAGCAACCCGCCACCGGCCGGGATCGGACCGAAGAGACCCTTCGGGTCGGTGACGACCCGCGCGCGGGTGGGGGCTGGTCGCGCAGTTCCCCGCGCCCCTGCGGTGGTGGCGGTCGTCGCCACACGACGGTGCGTTGTGGCTGGTCGCGCAGTTCCCCGCGCCCCAGTAGGGCGCCTCCTTGCCGAAGGGAAACCGCACAACCCCCCGTGCCCGGGGACAGGTACCCCCTTGCGGAAGGGGTGCCGCAAACCCCCCCCGTGTCCGGGGGAGGGGCACCGTCTGGCGCAGGGGGACGCGGGACTGCTGACCGCAACGGAGGGGAAGTGTTTCGCGGTCCGGGGGGAGGGGCCCATAGGATTGGGGCCCACACCGTCATCTCACCCCGCAGAGGATCGCAACGCATGCCTGGCATCACGCGCGAGGAGGTCGCTCACCTCGGCCGGCTGGCACGTCTGGAACTGTCCGGTGAAGAGCTCGACCACTTCGCCGGACAGCTCGACGACATCATCGGCGCGGTCGCCCGCGTCTCCGAGGTGGCCGCCGAGGACGTACCGCCGACCTCGCACCCGCTCCCGCTGACCAATGTGATGCGGCAGGACACCGTCCGCCCGTCGCTGACCCCGCAGCAGGCGCTGTCGGGGGCGCCCGCGCAGGAGCAGCAGCGCTTCAAGGTGCCGCAGATCCTGGGGGAGGACTGATCACGATGACGGACATCATCAGGCTGACCGCCGCGCAGACGGCGGAGAAGATCGCCTCGGGCGAGCTGACCGCGGTCGAGGTCACCGAGGCGCACCTCGCCCGGATCGACGCCGTGGACGAGAAGGTGCACGCCTACCTGCACGTGGACCGCGAGGGAGCCCTCGCGCAGGCCCGTGCGGTGGACGCCAAGCGCGCCGCGGGCGAAGTGCTGGGCCCGCTGGCCGGCGTACCGCTGGCGATGAAGGACATCTTCACCACCGAGGGCGTTCCCACCACGGTCGGTTCGAAGATCCTGGAGGGCTGGATCCCGCCGTACGACTCGACGGTGACCAAGCGGCTCAAGGCCGCCGACGTGGTGATCCTGGGCAAGACCAACATGGACGAGTTCGCCATGGGGTCGTCCACCGAGAACAGCGCGTACGGGCCGACGGGCAACCCCTGGGACCTGACGCGTATCCCCGGCGGCTCCGGCGGCGGCAGCGCCGCGGCGCTCGCGTCGTACCAGGCGCCGCTGGCGCTGGGGACGGACACCGGCGGTTCGATCCGGCAGCCGGCCGCGGTCACGGGCACGGTCGGGGTGAAGCCGACCTACGGCGGGGTGTCCCGCTACGGCATGGTCGCCTTCTCCTCGTCCCTCGACCAGGGCGGCCCCTGCGCCCGTACGGTGCTGGACGCGGCGCTGCTGCACGAGGTGATCGGCGGTCACGACCCGCTGGACTCCACCTCGATCGACGGCCCGGTCCCGCCGGTGGTCGAGGCGGCCCGCAGCGGCGACGTTCGCGGGATGCGGATCGGCGTGATCACGGAGCTGGGCGGCGACGGCTACCAGGCCGGCGTGGTCCAGCGCTTCGAGGAGTCCGTCGAGCTGCTGCGCGAGCTGGGCGCGGAGATCGTGGAGATCTCCTGCCCGTCCTTCGTGTACGCGCTGGCCGCGTACTACCTGATCGCGCCCTCGGAGTGTTCGAGCAACCTGGCCCGCTTCGACGCGATGCGCTACGGCATGCGGGTCGGCGACGACGGGACGAAGTCCGCCGAGGAGGTCACCTCGCTGACCCGCGAGGCCGGTTTCGGCGCCGAGGTCAAGCGCCGGATCATCCTCGGCACGTACGCCCTCAGCTCGGGCTACTACGACGCCTACTACGGCTCGGCGCAGAAGGTCCGGACCCTGATCACCCGGGATTTCGCCCGGGCTTTCGAGACGGTCGACGTGCTGGTCTCGCCGACCACCCCGACCACCGCCTTCCCGCTCGGCGAGCGGGTGGACGACCCGCTGGCGATGTACCTGGTCGACCTGTGCACCATCCCGGTCAACCTCGCGGGCAATGCGGCGATGTCGCTGCCCTGCGGCCTGGCGCCGGAGGACGGTCTACCGGTGGGACTGCAGATCATCGCACCCGCACTCAAGGACGACCGGCTCTACCGGGTCGGCGCCGCCGTCGAGGCCGCCTTCGTGAAGAAGTGGGGCCACCCGCTGCTCGAGGAGGCACCCCAGCTGTGAGCACCAAGGACATGGACAAGGGCAAGAAGAAGAGCAAGGCCGGTACGTACCTGGCGATCGGCAGCACGCTGTTCGCCGCGTTCACCAACGTCAAGAAGGTGCGCACCGCGCGCGGCGAGAACGACACCCTGCAGTTGATCGACGGTCTGATCCGGGTGGCCGCGGTGGCCACCGGAGTGGCTCTGCTGGTCCGCGAGCTGCGCCAGCACGACGACGTCCTGACGGACTGACAGGGCAGGAGGAAGAACGACAGTGACCGTCACGGATCTGCTGTCCTACGAGGACGCGCTCGCGTCCTACGACCCGGTGATGGGCCTTGAGGTCCATGTCGAGCTGGGCACGAGGACGAAGATGTTCTGCGGCTGCTCCACCGAGCTGGGCGCCGAGCCCAACTCGCAGACCTGCCCCACCTGCCTCGGCCTGCCCGGCTCGCTACCGGTGGTCAACGCGATCGGCGTGGAGTCCGCGATCAAGATCGGCCTCGCGCTGAACTGCGAGATCGCCCAGTGGTGCCGCTTCGCGCGGAAGAACTACTTCTACCCGGACATGCCGAAGAACTTCCAGACCTCGCAGTACGACGAGCCGATCGCCTACAACGGCTATCTGGACGTCCAGCTGGAGGACGGCGAGGTCTTCCGGGTGGAGATCGAGCGCGCCCACATGGAGGAGGACACCGGCAAGTCCACCCACGTCGGCGGCGCGACCGGCCGTATCCACGGCGCCTCGCACTCGCTGCTGGACTACAACCGGGCCGGCATCCCGCTGATCGAGATCGTCACCAAGCCGATCGAGGGCGCCGGCGCGCGGGCACCCGAGGTCGCCAAGGCGTACGTCGCCGAGCTGCGCGAGCTGATCAAGGCGCTGGGGGTGTCGGAGGCCCGGATGGAGATGGGCCAGATGCGCTGCGACGTCAACCTGTCGCTGCGCCCGCCGGGCCAGGAGAAGTTCGGCACCCGCAGTGAGACCAAGAACGTCAACTCGCTGCGCAGCGTGGAGCGCGCGGCCAGGTTCGAGATCCAGCGGCACGCCGCGGTGCTGTCCTCGGGCGGCACGATCGTGCAGGAGACCCGGCACTTCCACGAGGAGGACGGCTCGACCACCTCGGGGCGTATCAAGGAGGAGGCCGAGGACTACCGCTACTTCCCCGAGCCCGACCTCGTGCCGGTCGCCCCGTCCCGCGAGTGGGTCGAGGAGCTGCGCGCCGGACTGCCCGAGCTGCCGCGGCTGCGCCGCAAGCGGCTGCAGGAGGACTGGGGCATCGCCGACCACGAGATGCAGTCGGTGCTCAACGCCGGGGCGCTCGACCTGATCCTCGCCACGATCGCGGAGGGCGCGGACGCCGCGTCGGCCCGCAAGTGGTGGATGGGCGAGCTGGCCAGGCACGCCAACGAGACCGGCACCGAGCTGGCCGCGGTGCCGATCACCCCGGCGCAGGTCGCCCGGGTGTCCGCGCTGGTCGCGGCGGGCGACCTCAACGACAAGCTGGCCCGCCAGGTCATCGAGGGTGTGCTGGCTGGCGAGGGCGACCCCGACAAGGTGGTCGACGCGCGCGGCCTCAAGGTCGTCTCCGACGACAGCGCGCTCGGCGCGGCGGTGGACAACGCCATCGCGGCGAACGGCGCGATCGCCGACAAGATCCGCGGCGGCAACCTGGCCGCGGCCGGTGCGCTGATCGGCGCGGTCATGAAGGCCACCCGCGGCCAGGCCGACGCCAAGCGGGTCCGCGAACTGGTCCTGGAGAAGCTGGGCGTCCAGGGCTGACGGCCCCCGCACAGCTGCGCCATAAGGACGGCACCCCCATTCGGGGTGCCGTCCTTATGTGCTTTTTACCCCTTGTGAGGAACGGCACGAAAGTCCCAAAGGATCATTTTCCGCTGGCACAGTGGGGCGAACGTCGAGCACACAGGAGCAGCTGATCCATGGCCGCACTCGCACGGTGGTGTCTGCACCGCCGCATCACCGCCGTGCTGTTGTGGATCGCCGTCCTGGTCGGCCTGACCGCGGCCGCGGGCGCCGCCGGCTCCTCGTACTCCCGGCAGTACGAGGCGCCGGGCACCGAGTCGGGCCACGCCAGCGCCCTGCTGCGGGAGTCCTTTCCCGACCAGGCGGGCGACACCGACACCATCGTCTGGCACACCGACCGCGGCACCGTACGCGCCGCCGCCGTCGAGCAGGCCATGACCCGTGTGCTGGACCACGCCCGCACGCTGCCTGGTGTCGCCTCCGTCGACAGCCCGTACATTGCCGCGGGTGCCGCACAGATCAGCGCCGACGGGCACACCGCGTACGCCACCGTCGGCTACGCCCACGACGCCGACAGCATCCCCCGCTCGCAGGCGCAGGCCCTGGTGGACACCGCCAAGGCGGCGCAAGGCGGCGACCTGCGGGTCGAACTGGGCGGCCAGGCGGTCGGCAGCACCGAGAGCGCCGGCGCCCACCTCAGCGAGATCGTCGGCGTGGCGGTGGCCGCGGTCGTCCTGCTGATCGCCTTCGGCTCCTTCGCCGCCATGCTGCTGCCCATCGCGACCGCGCTGGTCGGCTGCGGGACCGCGTACATGGCGATCGTGCTGCTCGGCCACGCCATGACCGTCGCCGACTTCGCGCCCATGCTGGGCATGCTGGTAGGGCTCGGGGTCGGCATCGACTACGCCCTCTTCATCGTCAGCCGGCACCGCAGAGGCCTCAAACGCGGTCTGGGCGTGACCGAGGCCGCGCAGGAGGCGGTGGTCACCACGGGGAGGGCGGTGGTCTTCGCCGGCGGTACGGTCTGCGTCGCGCTGCTCGGCATGCTGATCCTGCGGCTGGGCTTCCTCAACGGTGTCGCGGTGGCCGCCGCGCTGACCGTCCTGCTCACCGTGGCGGCCTCGATCACCCTGCTGCCCGCGCTGCTCGGGCTGATCGGCCCGCGCGCGCTCAGCCGCAGGGAGCGCAGGGCGCTGGCCGAGCACGGCCCGCGGCCCGAGCCGCCCGCCGGGCTGGCCGCCCGCTGGTCGGCCTTCGTCGAACGGCACCCCCGGCTGCTGGGCGCGCTCGCCGCGGTGGTGATGGTCGTGCTGGCGCTGCCCACCTTCACCCTGCACTTGGGCACCTCCGACCAGGGCAACGGCCCCGCCAAGTCCACCACCCGGCAGGCCTACGACCTGCTCGCCGACGGCTTCGGCCCCGGCACCAACGGCCCGCTCACCCTGGTCGCCACGACCGACGGCGCCCAGTCCCGGCTGGCCCTCGACTACCTGCCCAGCACCCTGCGGGAGATCCCGGGCGTGGCCGCGGTGAGCCCGGTCGAACTGTCCGGCGGCACCGGTGTGATCACCGTCGTCCCGGACAGCGCCCCGGAGTCCCGCGACACCTCGCAGCTGGTAGACCGGCTGCGGGACGAGGTACTGCCCGCCGCGGAGAAGGGCGGCGGCCTCCAGGTCTACGTCGGCGGTCCCACGGCCAGCTACGACGACTTCGCCGGCGTCGTGATCGGCAAGCTCCCGCTCTTCGTCGGCAGCGTCGTGGGCCTGGGCTGCCTCCTGCTGCTGGTCGCCTTCCGCTCGATCGGCATCCCGCTCAAGGCCGCGGCGATGAACATTGCCGCGGTCGCCTCCTCCTTCGGGGTGGTGACCACGATCTTCCAGTGGGGCTGGGGCAGCGAACGGCTGGGCCTGGGCAGAGCGGGCCCGATCGAGCCCTTCCTGCCGGTGATCATGGTCTCGGTGCTTTTCGGGCTGTCCATGGACTACCAGGTCTTCCTGGTCAGCCGGATGTACGAGGAGTGGCGCGAGACCCGCGACAACCGGCGGGCGGTCCGGGTCGGCCTCGCCGAGACCAGCCGGGTCATCAGCTCGGCCGCGGTGATCATGATCGCGGTCTTCCTGGCCTTCGTGCTCAGCGGCGACCGGGTGATCGCGATGTTCGGCATCGGCCTGGCCGCGGCCGTCGCGCTGGACGCCTTCGTGCTGCGTACGCTGCTGGTGCCCGCGCTGATGCACGTCCTGGGCGACGCCAACTGGTGGCTGCCGGGCTGGCTGGACCGGCGGCTGCCGCGGATCAGCATCGAGGCGCCGACCGTGCCCCGCCCCGCGCCCGTACCGCTGCCCGCCGCCGCCATGGCCGAGGCGTCCGCGGGTCAGGGGATGAGCGTCGGGTCGGCGAAGACCCCCACCCCGCAGTCCAGGCCGTTGTCCGACGCCCACTCCAACCGCAGCCTCAGCACTCCGGAGACGTTGAGCACCGGGTGAAACGGCGGGCCGACGGTCGCCCGCTCGCGGAAGACCCGTCTGCCGTCCGCCCACATGGTGAAGGTCATCCCGACGTTCGGGCTGTTGTCGTCCATGCCGACCACCACGTCGAGCTTCTTGTACAGCTTGCCGAGGTTGTACTCGGCGTAGCCGTTGTCGCAGTCGGTGGTGTGCAGCACGTCGTCGTACTGCACCCCGTTGATCGCCGCGGTGCCGCGCTCGACCGTCTCGTAGCTCTCGTCGGTCGGCGTGTGGTCGGCCAGCGACCCCCTGGCCGCGGAGCCGGCCGGCGGCGCCGCGCCGGTCGCCGGGCCGCCGGACGAGGGCTGCGAGGCGGAATCGCCGGGGGAGTCCCGGGCCGACGTGCCGCCCTTGCCGCCGCCCGACAGCGCCACCCCCGCGAAGGCGCCGCCCCCCACCAGCACCGCCGCCACGACCGCCGCCAGCACGATCCGCGCGGTACGCCCCGGCCGCCGCTTGCCCGGCGCGTCCTGACGGGTGCTCTGCGGCGGCCCCCCTGGCGGCCCGACCGGCACCGGCGAGCGGAAGACCGGGGGCGGGGCGTGCACGGGCGGCGGCGGCACGGGCGGCGGTACGTACGCGGGCGCGGTCGGCAGCGGCGGGCGGGTCGCCGACACCACGTACGAGCGCAGCTCGCGCACCCAGCCGGTCAGCGAGGCCGGCCGCGCGTCCGGGTCCGCCGCGAAGATCGCCGCGACCCGGCCGGCCTGCCCCGCGTCCAGCCCGTCCAGCGCGGGCAGCGCCAGTAACGCCGCCCGCAGCGTCTCCGGCACGGGCGCCGGCGGCTTGCCGCTGAGCAGGAAGTACGCAATGGCGCCGAAGGCGTAGCGGTCGGTGGCCGGGCTCCTGGTGCCCTCGAAGACCTCGGGCGCCGCGAAGCCCGGGGTGAACCACACCTCGGCCGTGCGGTGGTCGGCGGCCAGCTTGCTCAGGCCGAAGTCCACGAGGGTCGCCTGGCCGTGCCCGTCGACCATCACATTGCCCGGGGACAGGTCGCCGTGCACCACCCGCCGGCCCGAGGGGGTGGCCGCGCCGCTGTGCAGCCAGTCCAGCACCTCCGCGAGCTGTGCGAGGCAGCGCACCGCCTCCCGGCGCTCCTCGGCCGTCTCCAGCGTCCGCTCGGCCCGCCAGTCCCGCAGGTCGAGGCCCTGCACATGGTTCATGACCAGATACAGCGCCCGGCCGCCGGTGGCCGGCGGCTGCCCGCCCGGGTGCGCGGACGGCCCCTCGAAGTGCTCCCTGATCCCGACGACGCCGGGCCGGTGCACGAAGCGCAGCAGTTCCGCCTGCTCGCGCCATTTCGCGCTGACGCGCGCGAAGAGGTCCGGCGCGAGGGCGTGCTGCGCGTCGAGCGTCTTGACCACGACCGGCTCGGTCGCGCCGCCGAGTTCCAGCTCGGCGAGATAGAGCACGGCCTCGCCGCCGCGGCCGATGGACCGCAGCAGGCGGTATCGGTCCGGCTCGCCGTCAGGCCCGATGTACAGACCGGTCCCCACGAAGTCCCTCCCCCGGGGAGTGCCGATTCCCCTGCGTCCAGCCCGACGTGATTCTTCCGCCCTTGCCACTCCCCAGCAAACACCCCCTGCGGGGTGCGCGGACGAACTCCGGCGGCTGCCCCCTGCGGCGCGTGCTTGTCTGCGGCAACGACGGCGCGGGAGGGGAGACCGCCTTAGGGGAGGGCGCCGACCGGGCGGTGGCTGGGGCGGCGGGCCGCACCGCCTAAGTACCCGGGGGCCGGAAGTTCGGGAAGGTGCCCGATGCGGCGGGGCCGCCTGGGAGACGAAGCTAAGTGCATCGGAAGAACCGTCACCAAGGAGAACACGATGTTCGCGTACGAAATGCAGCAGGTCCGCCAGGCCGAACTCCGGCGCAGCGCCGACGAATGGCGACTGGCCCAGCAGGCCAGGGCGGCCCGCGTCGAGCGGCGCGCCCCCGCCCGCCGCGCCACGGCCGGATCGGCCGTACGCACGGACCAGGAGGCCGCGGAAAGTACCGCCCGCGGCAGGCGGCACACGTTGCGCCCGCACAGCGCGGCATGACCACCGAGGCGGTGGCGGCCCCGCCCGGGGCCGCCGCACCGCACGAGGCCCGGCGAGTAACCGGTGTCGCATCCGGGGCGAGGCGTGAAATGCTCGGAAGCGTGCAAACCCAGTCGCTCAGCCCCGTGTTCATCGGCCGGGACGCCGAGCTGGCACGGCTCGCCTCGGTGCTGGCCGCCGCGGACGCGGGCGAGTCCCAGGCGGCGCTGATCGGCGGCGAGGCGGGCGTCGGCAAGACCCGGCTCACCGAGGAGTTCCTGGCCGCCGCCCGCGCGGCCGGAGCGGTGACCGCCGTCGGCGGCTGCGTGGAGATCGGTGCGGACGGCCTCCCCTTCGCACCGGTCTCCGCCGTGCTGCGCGACCTGTACCGCACGCTCGGCCCCGAGCTGACCGCCGCCGCGGCCGGTCAGCAGGCCGAGCTGGCCCGACTCCTCCCGGAGCTGGCCGGCCCGGACAGCGTCCGGCGCGAACCGCACGACGAGGACGGCAGGGCGCGGCTGTTCGAGCTGACCGCCCGGCTGCTGGAACGCCTCGGCGCCGACCGTACGGTCGTGGTGGTCCTGGAGGACCTGCACTGGGCCGACCGCTCCACCCGGGAGCTGCTGGCGTATCTCTTCCGGTCGCTCCAGCGCTGCCGGGTGGTGGTCGCCGCCACCTATCGCGCCGACGACATCCATCGCAGGCACCCGCTGCGGCCCTTCCTGGCCGAGACCGACCGGCTGCGCAGGGTGGAGCGCTTGGAGCTGTCGCGGTTCAGCCGCGCCGAGGTCCGCAGCCAGCTGGCCTCGATCATGGCGGACGAGCCGGACGAGGCGGTGGTCGACCAGGTCTTCGCGCGCTCCGACGGCAATCCGTTCTTCGTCGAGGAGCTGGCCTGCAGCTTGCACCGGGGCTGTACGAGCGGGCTCAGCGACTCGCTGCGCGACCTGCTGCTGGTCCGGGTCGAGGCGCTGTCGGAGGACGCCCAGCGGGTGGCGAAATTCGTCGCCGAGGGCGGCAACACCGTGGAATACCGTCTGCTGGCCGCCATCACGGGCCTGCCGGAGGACGATCTGCTGGACGCGCTGCGTACGGCGGTCGGCGCCGCCATCCTGCTGCCCACCGACACCGGCGACGGCTACCGCTTCCGGCACTCGCTGGTACGCGAGGCGGTCGGCGACGACCTGCTGCCCGGCGAGCGCAGCCGTATCAACCGGCGGTACGCCGAGGCGGTCGAGGCCGACCGGACACTCGTCCCCGCCGACGAGCGGGCGACCCGGCTGGCCAGCTACTGGTATGCCGCGCACGACCCGGCCAGGGCGCTGCCCGCCGTGCTGAGCGCCGCAGTCGAGGCCAGGCACCGGCACGCCTACGCCGAGCAGTACCGGCTGCTGGAACGCGCGCTCGAACTGTGGGACGACGCCCCCGAGGACATACGCGCCGAGCTGCGGCCCACCGACTACACCGAGGCGTACCCGCCCTGCGACTGCCAGCCGGGCACCCCGCTGGACTTCGTCGACCTGCTGGCCGAAGTCACCGTCGCCGCCCGGCTCAGCGGCGAGCGCGAACGCTCCTTCGCCATGTCCAAGCGGGCGCTGCGGCTGATGGAGCGCAGCGGCAGCCCCGACCCGCTGCGGGCCGCCTGGTTCTGGGCGCAGCGCTCCCGGGTCACCGAGGTGCTGGGCCGCGGCGACGGCTGGGAGGAGCTGTCCAGGGCCCGCGAACTGGTCCGCGGTCTGCCGCCGTCCGCCACGCACGCGGAAGTCCTGGCGATGGTCGCCGGCTGGATCATGATCCACAAGTCCGGCGCGGAAGGCATGGCCATCGCGGGGCACGCCGTCCAGCTGGCCAGGACCGCGGCCGCCCGCGACACCGAACTGCACGCCCGCGTCACCCTCGGCCTGCTCCAGGCCGACAGCGGCGACGTCGAGGGCGGTATCGCCGGCGTGGAGGAAGTACGGCGGCTGGTCAGCGACCAGCGCGCACCGCTGATCATCTCCCGGACCTACGGCAATCTGTCGTCCGTGCTGGAAAGCGCGGGCCGCTCCGAGGAGGCGGTACGCGTCAGCCGCGAGGGCCTGGCGCTCATCGGCGACCAGGTGGCCAACGCCACCAGGGCGTGGCTGCTCACCAACGAGGGCGAGTCGCTGTTCACGCTCGCCCGCTACGAGGACGCCGCAGCCCGGCTGTCCGCCGCCCGGCGGGTGGTCGAGGGGCCGCTGCTGTGCGCGGGCGTGGAGATGTACCAGGGCTTCCTGGCGCTCGCCGTCGGCGACACCGAGGCCGCCGCCGTTTACCACGCCGCAGCCGCCGAGGGCTTCCGCTACGACACCCAGCCGCAGCACCGGATCCCGATCCGCGGCCTCGCACTCCGGCTCGCCGTCGCCCAGGGCCGCTACGGCGAGGCCCGGCGCGAACTGCTGGCCGCGGTGGACGCCGGATTCCCGATCGGCACCGCCCGCTACGCCTGGCCGATCGTCGCCTGGGGCGCAGCCGCCGAGGCCGACGGGCCGTGGCCTGTCACCGGCGACCCCGCCCGCGGCCAGGTGCTGGAGCGGATCAGGACCGCCGCCCGCGAACTGCCCCGCCCCACACCGCTCTACGCGGCCTACGCGCTGCTCGTCGAGGCGGAGCTGGCCCGGGCGGAGGGGCGGCACGAACCCGAGCTGTGGGCTGCCGCGGAGGCCGCCTTCGCCAAGGAGGAGCGGCCCGCGGAGCTGGCCGGCGTCCGCTACCGGCACGCGGAGGCGCTGCTCGCCCGCGGGCCGGACACCCGCGAGCTGGCGGGCTGCCTGCTCGCCCAGGCGTACGGCGTCGCCGCCGAGGCCGGGGCGAGGCCGCTCGCCGCGGAGGTCGCGGCGCTGGCTCAGCGGGCCCGGCTGCCGCTCGACGAGCCCGTCGACCCGGCCGCGCCGGCCGCCCCCGCGGATCCCGTCGACCCGGCCGACTCCCTCGGCCTGACGGCCCGCGAACGGGACGTGCTGCGGCTGGTCGCGGACGGCCGTACGAACCGGCAGATCGCGGAGGAGCTCTTCATCTCGCCCAAGACGGCGAGTGTGCATGTCTCGAACATCCTGGCCAAGCTCACGGTCTCGACCCGCGGCGAAGCGGCTGCCCTGGCCCACCGCCTCCACCTCTTCGCTCCCGCGACCTGACCCATTCCCCGGGCGGTGAGCCGTCCGCGCGATTCCCCGCACCCCCGGCGTCGCCCCTTGCGGTGCTTGCTTACCTGCAGTGCTTGCTTACCTGCGGCGCCGTTTTGGCTGGCCGCGAAGTTCCCCGCGCCCCTGGGGGGTGCCACTTGCGGTGGCGTTCGCAAGTGCGGTGCGCCGTGGCTGTTCGCGCAGTTCCCCGCGCCCCTTTGGGCCACGTTTCCTCTGCCGCAGAGGGTGAGTTCCTGCGGATGGGCGCCGGTGTCGCCGCAGAGGGCAACCATCAGGGGCGCGGGGAACTGCGCGGGCAACCGCGGCGGCGGGAGAGTGGCGACGCCACCGCGTGGCACACCCTGAGGGGTGCGGGGAGTGCGCGACGAGCACTCACCGGGCAGCAGGTGCGGGGTCAGCTCACGGTGAGCTGAAGGATCCGGTCGTCACCGGGCTTGGGCGTCCCACGCCCGTCCGTGTTGCTCGTGCTCAACGTAATCGTGTGGTCATCGACCGCCACCACCGTCCGCAACCGCCCATACGTACCCGTGAAGAACGCCTGCGGCGCCGCAGCCGCCCTGGTGCCGTCGAGCGGAATGCGCCAGAGCCGTTCGCCCTTGAGCGCGGCCATCCAGATGGAGCCCGCCGCGTAGGCGATACCGCTGGGGGAGGCCTGGTCGGTGTGCCACTGGGCGACGGGGTCGACGTAACCGGCCCGGTGCGCGACGCCCTCCACCACGGGCCAGCCGTAATTCCTGCCCGGCTCGATGAGATTCAGCTCGTCCCAGGTGTCCTGGCCGAATTCGGACGCCCAGAGCCGGCCTTGCGGGTCCCAGGCGAGGCCCTGCACATTGCGGTGGCCGGGGGAGTAGACGAGGGACCCGGGAAAGGGGTTGTCCTTGGGCGCCTGGCCGTCGGGCGTCATGCGCAGGATCTTGCCGCCCAGCGAGGACATGTTCTGGGCGAGCCCGCGCTGGCCGGTCTCGCCGGTTCCGGCGTAGAGCATGCCGTCCGGGCCGAAGGCGATCCGCCCGCCGTTGTGGATGGAGCCGGTCGGGATGCCCCGCAGAATCGTGTCGGGCGCCCCGAGCTGGTCGCCTGCGGCCCGCGTGGGGTCGAACAGCAGCCGGGCGATGCGGTTGTCGGACTCGGTGCTGAAGTAGGCGTAGAGCAGGTGGTCGGTGCCGAAGTCCGGCGAGAGGGCGAGGCCGAGCAGGCCCGCCTCGCCGCCCTGCGTGTGGGTGACCCCGGGGATGGTGCCGACCGCGGCGGACGTCTTCTTGGCGGGGTCGACCCGGGTGATCTTCCCGGTGTCCCGGGAGGCGACCAGCAGTGTGTTGTCGGCGAGCTGCACCACGCCCCAGGGTGAGGCGAGTCCGGTGGCGAGCGTGCCGGTGACCTTCGCGGTGCCCTTGGCGGGCGCGGCGGAGGCGGACGGGGTGGCGGCCGTCGTCGAGGTGGACGGCGCGGCCGGGGCGCCCGAAGTGTGCGACGCGGTGGCGGTGGTGGGCAGCGGCGTCGCAGGCCCGTTGCTGCTGGAGCAGCCCGCGACCAGCACCGCTGCCACCGCGACCCCCGCGGCACCCCGTACCGCTCCCTGTGCGTTCACCGTCAGACCTCGCAACCCAGCCAGCTCCTTCTTCCACCCCAAGCACATCACACCCCCGCCC